>DITP01000020.1 GCA_002422135.1 Acholeplasmataceae bacterium UBA6181 | reverse complement strand
AAATAAATCGTAGGATGTCAAGCACGTGAAAATATTTTCATTGATTCTTTTCTAATTCAAGGAGCTCTTCTTTAGAATCACCAGCGACCAGTAGTAAATCATTGGCAAGAATGACGGTTAATCCTCTAGGAGTTATGATCTTTCCATCTCTTTTTATCATAGCAACCAAGACAGTATCAGGTATATCGATATCTTTGATGGCATGATTGACGAATGGACTATCGGGATGAACTTTAACTTCGAGTAACGAAGTATAAGTATCTCCACTGTAATCCGTAAATGTTTTTAGAACAGTTCCTGTCGCTTCAATTAAATTTAGTCGTTTAGCGAGTGGAACAAGCGTTGTACCTTGAAGAATCGTTGTAAAGATTGCAACAAAGAACACCACATTAAAAATGAGATTTGCAGTAGGCATTCCTAATGCCAATGGATAAATCGCAAACACAATGGAAGCGGCTCCTCTGAAGCCAACCCAACTTACAAATATTTGTTCCTTGATGGGCTTTTTAAAAATGGACATGATGGTAAATACAGCTATCGGTCTTGCAATCAAAACTAAAATGATTGCAATCAATAATCCAGGTAGAACAGATTGTGCCAATTGGCTAGGATAAACGAATAATCCTAACGTAAAGAACAATACAATTTGCATGAGCCAAGAGAATCCATCAAAAAATCTGACCATCGAAACTTTATGAACCATCCTTAAGTTTCCCATGATAATCCCTGTGAGATAAACAGCAAGAAATCCATTACCGTTGATATAAGAAGATAATCCAAAGGAGAGCAACATGACTGCAAACGCTAAAATCATGTATAAACCATCAATTTCAAGTCGAATTCTATTGTTGATGAATACGCCAAGATAACCTACAATGACTCCAACACCGATCCCGAAGACAATTTGAGTAGTCACAATCCAAACGAAGGACCAACCGGTGAAGGATGAATCACCTTGAATCAGTCCGAGGAAAAGAATGGTCAGTAAAAAAGCAAATGGGTCATTGGATCCACTTTCAATTTCCAGGGTAGAGGCTAAATTGTTTTTTAAGTTGAGTTTATGCGATTTTAAGATAGAAAAGACTGATGCAGCATCTGTTGATGAAATGATGGACCCGATTAAAAAGGATATGAGTAATGACTGACCGAGTGCAAGATGAATGAATAATCCTACAACAAGTGCCGTGATGATGACTCCAACTGTAGATAAACTGATTGATATTTTTGCTGAGGATTGAGCAGCAGTCCATCTGGTTGCAAATCCACCAGAAAAAATAATTACCATGAGTGCGAAACTTGCAACATTTAAGGTGACTTCGTTGTCTGACAGATCAATAAGTCCAATACCATCACTACCGACCAACATACCAAGAACCAAGAAGATAATCAATGTTGGAACTCCAAACTTATACATCCATTTACTTGAAAAAATGGATATCAGCATCAATATAGATGCAAGTAATACATATAGATAAAAAGTCTCCATGAAGCCTCCTCAATGTCTTTTATAATTACATTATACTATAGAAACGAAATGATTCCATAGACAGAATCATGTTATAATGACTATGGTGATGAAATGAAGAAATTACGTTGGATCTATTTTTTAGTTGTTGCGTTTATTGTTGGGTACAGCTATACAGCCCTTGTTTATAATGGTATCTGGTTCAAACTCATCAATGGTCTTCAATCATTGACTATTTTCTCTTATCTTGGTTTGTTCATTCTTTCTTTTTATGTATCCTTGACACTTCATGAACTAGGACATTTCTTTGCATTTGTGATTCAAAAAATAAAGATTAGAGCTTTATATCTGACAATTTTTGTATTTTATAAGAATGAAAAAGGATGGCATTTCACCATCAGACCCAAACTATGGGTTTTAGGTGGAGGACTCGTAGTACCTGATTTAGGTAAAATAGAAAATGATCAGGATTTTGATCAGTTGAGAAATCGGTTTGCAAAGGCATTGATTGCAGCTCCTGTGGTTACTATATCTTTCCTATTGATTTCCATGATGACGTTTATATTGGTGTTGGTTTATTCGACTAGTTCACAGTGGATTGGAATCATTTCAATCGTTACGTTGTATGTAACATTATTAAGCAGTTTATTTATATATACGTTCACCCTTCATAACTCTATGTTTTATGGTGATTTTGTTGCATACAAGAAAATGAAAACAGATCCTATTTTTCAGTTGACACAGATCAATCAATACACGATGTTTTCTATGGTTGAGACAGAAAAAACAACTGAATACCTGTTCAATAAAACAAAAAACGTGTTAAAAGAAATTCAACTTGACGCTTCAATATTTCATACCATGTTGTTAACAAATTACTTAGATCAAATCATTAGAGGTGATGAAGAAGTAGATCCAATCATCGATGCAAAGATTAAAGCACTGAAACTCATCGCATATACCCATAGCGAGCACGGAATCTATCTTGTCTATGATTTATGTTACTACCACTATAAAACTAAAAATGTTGCTAAAGCATATCAGATGTTTGAAGACATCAAAAAAAGAACTAGTAAGAAACTCAATCCAAAATTGATTACCTATCTTGAAAAGAAGACGTTACATGTTCTCAATATTGAGTATCAGGATGCATTTTTTATGGACAAAAATAACTATTATGTAGGGAACAGTTGGATTTTTGACATTTTGATCGATCCGATTGAAACCTTAAAGGAATATCATACTCCCCTGCCTTTTGTTGAATACAGTTCACCTGTTTTGATTGAAGATATCAAACTTGAAGATGAAAAAAGTGACAATTAGTCACTTTTTCTTTTTGATGGCAATTGGTAAGAATGATTTTCGAATTCAATGGTAAATCCCGTATCCATATAAAGCTTGAGTGCATATAAATTGTCGCTATCCACAATCAAATCAACCAT
>DITP01000010.1:1090-2783 GCA_002422135.1 Acholeplasmataceae bacterium UBA6181 | reverse complement strand
ATCCTTCACCTGGACCGATAGGGTCTGTTGAATCAACAATGATTAAATCGTAAACTTTTTTTGTTTCTTTTACGTAGTTAAGCCCATCTTCAAATCGTAATGTTACACGTGAATCATCAAGTCCAGTTGTTGTAATTTTAAAGTACTTTTGGCATGCTCGAACAACAGTTTCGTCAATTTCAACCATATCAATGGTTTCAATATGAGAATATTTCGTAAGTTCTCTGACACTTCCGCCATCTCCTCCTCCAATCACTAATACGTGTTTAATTTGAGGATTAATTGACATAGGGGTGTGTATCATCATTTCATGATAAATAAATTCATCTTTCTCATTGGCCATCATAATGCCATCAAGTGTGAAAAAACGGCCAAGTTCGTATGAATCATAAACATCAAGTTGTTGAAAAGGGGTTTTTTCTGAATATATATGTTCTTTGATCCTTACTTGAAAATTGATATTTGGTGTCCATGCTTCAGTAAACCACATTTGAATCCCTCATTTCATACTTGGAATGTTCATTCCATAAAAAATTTCAGCCATTTCGCGATTAATGTCTTGTTTTAATCGGGTTTTTTCTTCTTCATTTAAATCATCGGCTTTAATGTTAAACATATAATTATCTAAAACAAACTGATTCAACATCATTTTAGTATGAAAAATATTCGAATGATCCAAATTGATATCCATCGTTGTATATTTTTTTAATATATCTTCAGAAATATAATCTTGAATTGAACTGATTTCATGATCCATGTAGTGTTTATTCCCCTCAAGGTCTCTTGTGAACCCTCGAACTCTATAGTCCATGATGATAACATCAGAATCGAAACTATTAATCAAGTAATTAAGTGCTTTAATCGGTGTAACTTTACCGCAAGTAGAGACATCAATGTCCACTCTAAAAGTTGAAATTCGCTGTCCTGGATGACTTTCGGGGTATGTATGAACTGTGACATGACTTTTATCTAAATGCCCTACGATGCTCTCTTTCACTGGAAATAAACCAGCATTGCATGAAGGATCTAAGACTTCATCCTCAACAACTTCTTCAGAAATTAAAATAGTAACGCTTGCTCCAAGTGGATCATAATCTTGTTTTGCAATGTTTAATACATTCGCATCGATCATATGTGTGACATCTGTTAATATTCGAGTTAAGCGTTCAGAATTATATTGTTCATCGATATATTCAATGTATGCCTTGCGTTCTTCATCTGTCTTTGTGTAACAAATGTCATAGATATTAAAACTAAGTGTTTTAGTTAAATTATTGAATCCGTAAAGTTTTAATTTTTCCATGGCTCTCTCCATCTTCAATAAATTTATCAATAAATTGACAAATCTATTGTATCACAATCGTTTCTTTTTACTAAAAAAGAAGAGGATTTGCCTCTTCTTAAAACTCACAGTTTTTTGGTGTTCTTGGAAATGAAATCACATCTCTAATATTTTCAACACCTGATAAATACATAATTAGTCTTTCAAATCCCATACCGTACCCAGAGTGAATACAGCCTCCATATCGTCTTAAGTCTAAATACCAATCAAAGTCTTTTTCTTCGATATGTAGTTCACTCATTCGTTTCGTTAAGAAATCAATGCGTTCTTCTCTTTGAGAACCTCCGATAAGTTCACCGCTTCCGGGAACAAGTAGATCCATGGCTGCAACAGTTTTTTGATCATCATTTA
>DITP01000010.1:0-1013 GCA_002422135.1 Acholeplasmataceae bacterium UBA6181 | reverse complement strand
GGTGTATTTTCAAATTTTACACCACTATTTAATAAGATATCAATAGCATCTTTATGCGATACTTTTGCAAATGGTTTATCTAAAACATTTTGTAGTCTCTCAATGATTCCAGGTTCAACAAACTTATCAAAAAACGCCATTTCTTCAGGAAGTTTTTCGAACACGTATTTGATAATATGTTTGACCATCGCCTCTGCAACATTCATGTTGTCTTCTAAATCAGCAAACGCCATTTCTGGTTCAATCATCCAGAACTCAGAAGCGTGACGCTGTGTATTTGAATTTTCAGCTCTAAAGGTTGGACCAAATGTATAGACATCACGGAATGCAAGCGCATAAGCTTCAGCTTCTAGTTGTCCAGTGACAGTTAAATTTGTACGTTTACCAAAGAAATCTTTCTTAAAATCAATGGTTTTATCTTCATTTCTTGGAATATGATCTAAATCAAAAGTCGTCACATTAAACATTTGTCCTGCACCCTCACCATCATTAGCAGTAATAATCGGTGTATGAACATACGTAAAATTACGGCTTTGAAAAAAGTCGTGAATGGCAAAAGCTGCAACACTTCTTAAGCGAAAGATTGCGTGAAAAAGGTTAGTTCTAGGTCTTAAATGTGCGACTTCTCTTAAAAATTCACGAGAATGGCGTTTTGGTTGAATGGGATAATCTTCAGGAGAATCTCCCAAAAGCTCAATGTGAGTTGCTTTAACTTCAAAGGGCTGTTTCGCATTTGGTGTTATGATTAATTCACCTTTAACTAAAATAGAACTTCCAACTCGAATTTTTTGAACTTCTTTAAATTGATCAATGTCTTTTTCTTCATAAACCAATTGAAGACTTTCAAAAAACGTTCCATCATGAAAATTGATGAACCCAAATTCCTTTTGTGCTCGATGATTTCTTACCCAGCCACTTAAGATAATCGTCTTACCTAAGTGCTTTTCTTGGTTTCTAAAAATTTGTTTGACTGTTGTTTTCATTATTACCTTGTATAATAAAACTAATTTAAG
>DITP01000046.1 GCA_002422135.1 Acholeplasmataceae bacterium UBA6181 | reverse complement strand
ATAGTGTGTTTAAAAATAAAATATTTGTATTTGAAATCGGAGAGTCATGACTGATTAATGCAATTTCACCAATATAGCGGCTTCCTTCATCCGTGTTAAGTAAGTTTTCTAATGTGTCTCTTTCTTTTTTAGCATCAAAATTTACCACTTTGCCATCTTTAAATTCCAACCAAAAATCTTCAATCAATTTCCCTTGATAATTTAATGGTTTCGTTGCATAAACTTTGCCACGTGTCCCAAATTTATAGGGCATAGTAAATGTTTCTTCAGTTGGTATATTTGGATTAAAATATGCGCCATTAGCAGCATGCTCTCCACCACCAGCCCATACGTGATCTTTAATAAGCTCAACAATTAAATCAGTGCCTTTATTGTTTTTAAAATGTAGGTGTTTAAAGTTATAACGATTTAATAGTTGATTATGCTTTAATAATGTTTCGTTATGTAATTCCCATTCTTTAATTGGATCAGAAGTTAAACGAACACGCGATGCATCAAAAATAGCATCCCATAATTTTTCTACAGCTTCTTCTTCATCTAAATTAGGAAATACTTTTTTAGCCCATATAGGATTTGATGCTCCAATAATAGTCCACTGTGTCTTATTACCCATCGAATGTTCTCTAAAGAAACTTAATGCTTTTTGAGCAGCAATTTCAGCTGCTTGAGCTTTCTTAGAATCAACATCAGCATTTAGGCCAGGCATTGGTGAAACAATCGAAATAAAACAAGCGCCTTGGTTCACAAATTCCTTATATTGATCAATCAACCAACTTGGAATATTTTGAAGTTCTTCCTTATCCATGTGAATATAACCGCTGTGTGTAACATAATCATCGTTCCATCCAACAAATACACGTTTAGCTCCAGCAAGATAAGCTTCCTCAACAACTTCTCTGACAATTTCTTTAGCTTCCGTCGTTGTTCGAATAAATACAACTTGATTTTTTTGAACATTTGCGCCAACTCGCACAGCAAGTTTTGCAAGTTTGTTCATTAACTCTTTATTTGGCATGATATCTATCTCCTTATATGGTAAATTATAACATACGATTTCATATTAAAAAAGTGTAAACCGCTTGGTTCACACTTTAACACATTATTTAAATTGTTCGAATTTTTCTAGAATTTCATTTTGATTTGTAGGCTTACAATAATAATATCCTTGACAGTAATCCATATTCAATTTATTCATTAAGTCATGTTGTGCTTTGGTTTCAATACCTTCAGCAACCACTTTCATACCAAGATGGTGTGCCAAATCAACCATTGCTTTTAAAATAAAGACATCTGACTGATTATCAAAAATGGATGTAATGAATGATCGATCAATTTTTACGATATCGATTGGAAGTTTTTGAAGATATGTCAAAGATGAATACCCAGTACCAAAATCATCAAGTGCGATTGTAAATCCTAAATCTTTCAATCGTGCCAATTTTTCCAAACTGTTATCAATATCATCTATGACTGCTGTTTCAGTAATTTCTAAAATGATATTTTTGGGATTAAATTTAAATCGTTTCTTCCATTCGGAAATTCTCTCAATGAAAAGCGTATCCGATAAAACTACAGTCGATAAATTAATAGAAATAAAGAAATTCTCATTTATTTTCCATGCTGAAAAATCTTTCGATGCTTGTTGAAATACCCATTCAGTTATCTCTTGGATAAAACCGTTTTTCTCAGAAAAAGGAATAAAGTCTAAAGGTGGTATATTCTTTCCTTCAGAATTTTTCCAACGTAACAATGCTTCTACTGATGATATTTTCATGGATTGAATGTCCATAACTGGTTGATATGCAATTGAAAATTCTTTATTGGTTATGGCACTTCTTAATTGATTTGATAGTGATGCTTGATTTTCAATGGATTGGATCATTTGATAATCAAAAATGACAATCTGATCTTTACGGTTTAATTTTGCATGGGATAGCGCTACATCTGCATGTCGCAATAATGAAATATAGTCTTTTCCATGTTCTGGATACAATGCGACGCCTACACTTAATGTCACAAAATGATCCATTAAGTTTAAAGCATAATTTCCTCTTAAAGAATCAAATATTTTATCAATTTTCGTCTGTATATCATTCCATTCTTGTGTTTCAATAATTATTACAAGTTCATCGCCACCCATACGAGCAATGAAGTTATCTTTCGCAAGGTTATTTGACAATCTTTCAGAAATTAGTTTAATTAATTGATCGCCAATATAATGCCCCATGATTTCATTCACATATCTAAACTCATCAATATCAAAATAAATAAATGCAAATTTCATGTTACCTGTATTTTTTTTAATGATTCTTTCAACTTGCTGTTGAAGTAATATTTTATTAGGAAGTCCAGTTAATTCATCATAATATGCAAGTTTATATAATTGGCCTTCAAGCTTTAAAGAATTTTCATGACTTTGGTCTAAATCTTCATATGCTCGATTTAAATTCATCAATGATGTCACATATTGATCAATTCGATGAAAGATGATGAAATAGAAAACAATTGCTGTAATGATGACATATAAAATACCTTTTATACTTTGAATAATGACATACATGTCTGTTCCATAAAATAAAAAATCAACAATATAGTCAGAAGTTAAAATCCATGAGAATCCAAAAAAGAGATAAAAAATGAGAATCCGAGCAGTTGCAACTTTTGAATTTAAATGCTGATCTTTTTCGATTTTAGCATTTTTATGCAAATCATAGGATTTTTTGTCCACTCATGTCACCTTCTTTATTGTCATTATATCGTTATTTTATCAAATATGTATTAAACAACAAATTCATGATGCTCAGAAGCTAAGTTCTTTACCCAATGTTCTTTCTTAAACCTTGATAATCCAAAAAACATTTTAGGTAAATCAAGACTTTGAATCATTAAAAACATCATCGTGACTTTCAAATCTGTAAAATAAGCTAAGACCATGGCAATTGGAACTGCTACAATCCACATATAACCTGAATCAATCATAAATGTAGATTTAGTGTCACCACCAGATCGTAGAGTAAAGAAGAGTGCCACATTAAATGAATAGACTGGAATGAATAAGGCATTAATCCGAATATTGAATCTTGCAATATCTTTCGTTGCTTCTGCAACATCATAAATATTTAGGATGAAGAAACTTAAAATAAATAAAATGAATCCTGCTATGATTGCAATAAAAACGGAGAATGCGATGAGTTTTTTTGCATTTTCTTTTGCTTCATCTAATGCATTTTTTCCTAATGTGTTACCCACTAAAACTGCGACTGCTGTTGCAATCCCACCAAATGTGACGAAAACTAACTGAGAAATTGCTCCAGATATATTAAGTGCAGCGAGTGCACTATCACCTCGAGTCGAATAAGCATGTAAAAATGCTGTTTGTCCAGTCGACCACAAAAGCTCATTTAACGTTAATGGAATCGACATAATAATCATACTTTTTAAAAGTTTAGGTTGGATATGCATGACTTGAGTCATCTTAGTTGAAAATAAACTTCCTTTTTTCATCAATAACATAATCATTAATCCAAGTTCAACAAATCGAGAAATGAATGTTGCTAACGCTGCACCGGTAACGCCAAGTGCAGGAAATCCAAATAATCCAAAAATTAATAAAAAGTTAAGTAATGTATTAGTAATAATCGCAACAATCGATATATATAATAATGGTTTAGTTATACTCATTTCACGGAAAGTATTTGAAATAGCTACTGATATAACCCATGGAAATGCACTCCATCTTGCAATATTTAAATATGCCAATCCTTGTTTGATTGTTTCTGGATTACTTGTAAATAACCGTATGAGATTTTCACCAAAAAGTGTGAAAATGATGAGTGCTAAAGTTGCAATCATAAACCCAGTAATCAATTTAAATCTAAATGTTTGTTTTAACTTATCATGGTTTCCCGACCCGAAAAACTGCGAAGTAAAAATACCAGCACCTGCATATGCACCAAATGTCACTAAAATGACAATAAAATAGAGTTGATTAATGACAGAAACTGCGCCAATTGATGATTCTCCAAGTTTTCCAACCATGACATTATCAACCAGTTGAACTGAAGTAGTTATGAGTTGTTGCAAAACAAGTGGCGCTGCCACTTGGAATAAAGTTTTATAAAATTTTTTATCGCCTATCAATGTTTTCATGTATACCTCACACGTGAAAATTATACATGAAAGTTATGCTGACATGCAATGTAAATGAAAAAAAGACTCTAATTAATAGAGTCAAGAATACATTAAGGAATATCGATGATTCGAAGAGTGTTTGTTGAACCATGTTGCTGTCTCCAACCAGATGTGATAATAATCGTATCCCCTGGTTTAAAGCCAAAATCTTTCGCAACTTCGATTGCAACTTCATCATAGAGTTCATAATCGGTCACATTAATTCGTTTGGCTGCAAATACACCCCAATAATAAGATAGTTTTGTACATGTCTCAATGTTGTCAGTTATTGCAATGATAGGAACTGAAGGTCTAAATTTACAAATCCGTTTTGCAGTCCCGCCAGTTTCAGTGAATGCAACAATCAATTTAACTTTATTTAATGCTAGTGCAGTTTGACTCACTGCAATCCCGATGGCATCATTTACTGTTTGTTGGCTTGTAGCTATCGATAATTTAAGACGATCTCCGTAAGGAATGCTATCTTCAATAGCTTTCGCAATCGTATCCATCGTCAATACTGCTTCGATTGGATATTCACCTGCAGCAGATTCACCAGATAACATAATGGCATCTGATCCATCTAAGATCGCATTTGCAACATCTGATGCTTCCGCTCTTGTTGGTCGTGGAGAATACATCATTGACTCAAGCATATGTGTAGCCGTGATGACTGGTTTACCCTTTTCATTGGCAAGTTTAATCATTTTCTTTTGATAAAGCGGAACTAATGATGTTGATACTTCTACACCTAAATCACCACGAGCAACCATGATACCATCACTTACATCAAGAATATCTTCTAAATTATCCATACCTTCTTGATTCTCAATTTTTGCGATTAATTCAATATTTGGTTTTCCAATAGTTTTTAAAATGTCTCTTACTTGCAAAACATCTTCTTTTCTTCTAACAAACGATAAAGCAATCATATCGACGCCTTTATTTGCCACAAAAACGATATCATCATAATCTTTTTTAGAAATAAATGGCATTGATAATTTGACGTTGGGAACGTTGACACCTTTTTTAGTTTTAATGGTACCTGAATTAATCACTTCACAATACAATATTTCAGGAGTCGCTTTTAAAACATTTAGACGCATCTTGCCATCATCAATCAGTATGAAATCATTATCTTTAATATCGTCAAATAGTTCATCACAAGCGATATGAAAACGATCGCGATTTCCTAATATTGGTTTTTTCCATACCTCAACTTTTTCACCACGTATAAATGAAGCTACACCATTCTCAAATTCACCAGTACGTATTTCTGGTCCTTTAGTGTCTGCCAAAATACCTATAAAACGATTCTTTTCTTTTGACACTTTCCGAAGACGTGTAATTCGTCTTTCGTGTTCTTCATGATCAGCATGTGAAAAATTTAATCGTGCAACATTCATCCCTGCATCTATCAATTTTCCAATCATTTCTTCCGATTCAGAAACAGGTCCTATCGTGCAAATAATTTTTGTTTTTCTCTTCATGTTAACCTCCTAAGCATTACATGAACATTATACATGACAAGCACTTAAAAAAAAAGAATCAAGTGATTCTTTCTTCTTTATATAATTCAATAAATAATTGAGCAATTTTAGGATCAAATTGTGACCCTGCGCAACGCTTGATTTCAGATAATGCTTCTTCGTTTGCTAAAGCTTTTCTGTAAGGTCTATCAGAAATCATCGCATCAAATGAATCAGCAATGGTAATAATACGTGCCCTAATCGGAATTTCTTCACCTTTTAAGCCCCTTGGATAGCCCTTACCATCATAACGTTCATGATGGTATAAAATATCTTCTGCAATCGAAATATACTCTGGGCTGGATGATAAAATTCGATATCCAATTTCGGGATGACGCTTAATCGTTTCCCATTCTTCATCATTTAATTTACCGGGTTTATTTAAAATTTGATCATCAATTGCAATCTTTCCGATATCATGAAGAACGCTAATGGCTTTTAACATGTTTAATTCATTGGATTGCATACCTAATTTTTCACCGATGGATATGCAAATATTTGAGACACGCTCGGAATGTTCTTTTTCGCGAGGATTTTTTTCATATAATGTTTGGAGTATTGTTCGAATGGTCTCATTACGTTGTGAGGTCACTTCAAAGAGTTTATGTGAGTACATATCATCTTCGGCTTCTTTTAAGATACTATTGATATCTTCATTGTCAAGTTTTGTTGCAACTCCATAAGAAACAGTTACATTCATACCATTAATCAAGCGTTTTTGAAGTCTGATTTTTACTGTATCAAGCAAGCTTTGAGCTTTTTCTTTTGGCGTGTTTGGGAGTAAAATAGCAAATTCATCACCACCGATTCGTGATATTCTTTGATCACGATGAAAAACATGAAGTAATTCATCTGAAACTGTAATTAACAATTCATCACCCGCATCGTGTCCAAATGCGTCGTTCATAATTTTTAATCCGTTAATATCAGCAAATACAATCGTTAATGGATAATATTTATCATGATCAAGTCGAGTGAGCTCTTCTTGATAGTATCTACGGTTATATAGATTTGTTAATGGATCACGATATGATAAATGAAGGATAGATTGTTCATGCGTATGCCTTTCAGTGACATCTTCAGAAAATATTGTGACACCAATGATTTGATTGTTTTTATCTTTAATTGGCGTGTAATGCTCTTCTAGATATTTATCTTTGGTAACTTCCACTTCGACAATGGTCTTCATTGCTTTTCCATTTAATGCAGTTTTAACCAACTCTTCAATTCTTTGACGCATTTTGTCATTATGTATATATTCAAAGTAACTTTCGCCTACATCAACATGCTCATCATAATATCTTAGCATTTGATCTCTATGAAATTGATTCATCGATAAATACTTAAAATTTTTATCTATCGCAAATATTTCCATAGTAGGTGTTGAATCAATGCTCGCTTGTAACAATGTTTGTTGAATTGAAATGATGCCTTGTTGATCAAGTCGTTCTTTCTGATGATGGATGATTACTGAAATAAACATCGTCACTAGAGGAAACAAAACCAAGTATGGAACGAGTGTACTCCTAATGACGACGAATGCAGTCGGCCAAGGTATGGTTAAGAAACAAAGCATAGTTCCAACATGAACTATGAAGCCCATAATCAAATATTCTGCATATAGCCCAAGGTTAGGTAGCAATTTTCTTATGTATTTCCAACTAAGTCCAATCGATCCTGAAACAATAATTGTCAAAACTCCAGAGTAAATCCCAGATCCACCAATACTAATTCGATATGCAATCGGAACTATCGAAGCAATCACTGTAGGAATAAGACCAAAAAATGCACCAGAAATGGCCATCATAACACTTCTTGCGTCAAAAAATAAACCAACATCAAGTACCCAAGGATCTCTCATCAATAAATAAGTAAACATCCCGATAGCTGCACCAGTAATGATTTTGACCCAAATATTTCGGGTTTCACTATAACGAAGTGTTGTATAAATAAAAATCGTTGAAAATAGTAGAAAAAGGTTTTGCATGAGATTTAAAGCTATCTCAAGTATGCTATCGTATGGCATCAAAGTCACCTCATATCTCAATTCTATCATGAACCATTCATTTCGCAACTGAAAGAAACTTTTAGGAATCTTTAAAATTTATCATGAGTAGCGTCATTCATTCGATTACATTTTAATTTTTTTGATATTGTATCGATCAATAAAAAAAATAAACAGTGTGATGATGATTGACAATAGCATGAGTGCATTTAGTAGAACAAAAATCATGCCTGATTCATTCATACAATCATCAATTCCTTCGCAAGGATTAACATAAATATATTTCATATATGCATCAATATAAAACCAAATACTAAAAATTCCTATTAATCCTGTTATAAATAAAACACCATACTTCTTTCTTTTTACAAAATAAATCCATAAAGCAATTTGAATTATTACCATAAGACCAAAAAACCAAATCATAATAAACCTCCCAACATTTTAACTTAAATGACTTATTTTAGTATGTTTATAAACTATCTTCAACCGCAATCTAATATAAAAGAGACTCCTTAGTTGAAGTTCATTTATCTATATGATTTATGAGGTCGATGTAAAATCCTGATTTAGAATTCTGTAGCTCATTCGTGTCATATAGTTTAAGGTTGAGTGTATTTTTCACTATTATAGATAGGATTCGTTTCTTAAAGTCATTCTAAGTTCATTTAATTGATAATTATCCATGACTGATACAGATTTTGTTTCTCCATCCATCTTAAATCCATAATGTTCGTACCATGTTATTGCTGGTATATTGTTATGCAATACCCATACACTGACGTATTCATATGTCACCAATCTCTTGATGCACTCATCCATTAATGCTTTTCCGATACCAAGCTTTTGATAATCTTTTAAGACATATAAAGCGTACACTTCTCCTCGATTAATATCAGAATCACTCGACTTATTATATGCAGCAAATCCGACGATTTCATTTTTATATTCAGCAACCAATGTGTTTTCAGGATATTTCTTAGCTATATTTATACAATGTTCAAGTGAATGTTTCTCTAAATACCTTGAATCTAAAAGTCTATCATATGATTCAAGCCAACTTCTAAAGTGAATGTATCCTTTTCGTTCGTAATCCTTTTCAACCATATCTCTTATTATAATCATTAGCCACCTCTTTTACAGTGCAGTTTACTCTATTTTATGCACTGTATATCAAGTCATACAACAAAAATACTCACATCGGAGTCTTACAGCCAATTTTGGTGCCATAGGAGCACAAATGAACTCGCAATTTTTAGCGAAAACACTTAAAAGTGTTTTTTTGTCCATCAACATACCCTTTGGAGGACACAGTGGGAAAGTATAGCCAAAAAAAACTTAGATACAGTCAAATATATTATTCTTAATCTCTACATGGAGAACATTGTTTATTCAATTCTTTTTTACTGAATGTTCCAAATTTAATAGAATCATCGAATCTAAATGATTAAATGTCAAAAATTAGAAAGCCAGTATTCTCCATTGTAAGTTCCTTGATTATTTTTCCACCTTTAAAGAAATAGCAACCACCATAACTTGTTTTTGATAAATTGTTTATCATCAAAACAGGTTGTTTCAACTTACTGGTTTGTATCAAATAATCATTTAAACTAGTTTCCCATTGTTCAATGCTGTAATCAATATGTAATGGCCATAATATAATATCTTTTTCTATATTATTAATGGCGTCAATATTTTTTTCGTGCCATAAATCACCACAGACAGCTACTAGAATATTTCTTCCCATAAATTTGAAAGTGGAAAACGCTTTACCCTCTTTGTAATGACCATCACATTTAGTAACTTCTT
>DITP01000038.1 GCA_002422135.1 Acholeplasmataceae bacterium UBA6181 | reverse complement strand
AACCGTTTCTCCAACGGGCCAATGTGCAAGCGCATATATAATTATACCAATTTATCATGAATTGTCAAGACAAAAGATAGTGGTTTTTTTATGTTTTTATATTGCATATTTTCATATATTTTTCATTGCCATTTGATCGATATATTCAGTCTTGTTTGTCCACTTCTTAGAAATCCAGCGATATAGCATAACAGACCCTCTTAACACTTCATCCATCGCATAGGCTATATAGATACCAAAGAGTCCTAAGCCTAAATAGATACCAAAGAAATAAGCGAAGGGTATAGCTATGCCAATCATGCTTAAAAGGGCCATAACAAGCGGTATCGTGGTATCACTAGCTGCTCTTAACGCTTGAATAATAATAAGATTAAGGCTTCTTCCAAACTCTAGTGGAATGGCGAGCCATAAAACTTTGGTTGCTATATTTAAGATCTCTTGGTTATCTGTAAATATCCCAAAAATTGATTTTGAAAACAGATTCAAAACGAGTGTAACAAAAGTGACAATTATGAAACTAGTTCTCGCTATTTTCATCGTATCATGATAAGCTTTGTCATAGTTTCTTCTACCAACATTGAAACCTGTTAAAACAGCATTCGCTGAAGCGAACGCTAAACTAAATATATAGATATACGCAAATACGGTATTTATGTAAGTTCGAGCTATTGTAAAATTAGAACCTAAACCATTAATCATTGATAAAATGACCGCTTGCATTATCGTATATGTCCAACTTTCAAGTGCACTTGGAAGCCCTATTTTTAATATTTGTTTTCCTTGTGACTTATCTAATTTTAAATCACTTAATTTGAATTTTATTAATTTAGTAATTAAAAAAGCATATGCAAGCATCATGAGGCCACGCACAATTAAAGTACTAAGTGCTGCACCATAAACACCTAATCTTGGAAGTCCAAAGTGCCCATAGATGAGGGCATAGTTTCCAATGACATTTAAAACATTAGCTGTGATAACGACATAAGTAATAAACTTTGGATATTGATAACTTCTTAAGGTTGCTGTCATCACATTACTTGCTGCAACAAAAATAAGTGATAGTGAAATCATTTGTAGATATGTTTTTGAGTCAGTGAAAATTTCTGGTTTCGTGTTTACCAAATTGAGCAATACATCGGATGATAAAACAAGGATTGTTGAAAGTACAACACCCACCAAGATGTTAATCATCAAACCTGTTCCAACCACACGAAGTGCCATTTTCTCTTGCTTTGCTCCTAAATATTGAGACACTAAAACGGCCACCCCATTTGAGATGACCAAAAATAACACAGCAAACAATTGAATTAAAGTATTTGCATTCCCAACCGAACCTACCGCATAATCACTAAAATTCGAAAGCATGAGTGTATCAATTGTACCCATGAGCATGAAAAATAGTAATTCAATAAATGTTGGCCAGAATAATTTTTTAAAGCTACGTTGTTCCATCTAGACTTCCTAATTAATATTGGATATTTCTTAATAAAGACTGCGCTTTATTTTCTCCTAATAAATGTTTGACAATCTCAAAAGCAAATTCATAAACCGCACCAGCACCACGTGCTGTAATTATATTTTGATCATTCATCGCTTTTTTATCTTGGTGATAAATGCCTTTAGGTACATCGACTTCACTTCCAGGATATGCCGTATAATGAATACCATCTAATAAGCCTGCTTGTCCTAAGAACCTTGGTCCAGCACAAATGGCAGCAATTAATTTTTTTTCTTGATGAAACACTTTTAATAGTCCTTTGATGTTGACATCTTGATCAATGATTTGTGCAACATATCTACCACCAGGAATTACAATGAAATCGTATTGATTCATTTGAAGATCAAAAGCAAAACTATCTGCTTTAATATTTAACCCAAAAGACGTTTTAATTTCCAGAGTATCTTCAAACGTTGCTGTCTCTAAATCAATACCAGCTCTTCTTAATAACGCTCTCGTTCCTAAAGCTTCAATATCTTCCATTTGATGGCTTAAAATCATTAAACCTTTCATTTATTAGCCCTCCAAAATCAATTTTAAATATACTTCTTCAAGTAATTTTGCTCCATGATCAGCATTAAAAGTATCGTATGCTTCTGTGTCACCTTGACCAATGATATCAGAAATCACTTTTATACTAATGATTGGGATATTGAAAGCATGTGCTACTTGATATAAAGCAGCTCCCTCCATGTCAACAATCACTTTTTGGTTTAAATCATGCGTCATGAAGTAATCACCTGTAAACAATTCTCCTCGTTTAATGTGAGGATATTTCTTTAACACATCTTCCACTAATTCATAATCTGACTGAAAGTAAGGTGGACACCCAGGAACTTGACCATTCTCATAACCAAACATTGTAAGATTAAAATCGTGATATCGAGCTCTCTCAATAAGTACTAAATTACCAACATCATAACCTTTTGATGCACCAGCAAACCCTAAATTAACGATTTTATCAACATGATTTCTCGCAATTGATTCTGCAAGATGAGCTGCTGCATTCACTTTGCCAATACCAGTTAGTATCAGCTTTGTATTAAAAGATCTATGGTTAACAATGTATTTCATTTCATCTTCCATTGCAACACATAACAAGATCATAATTTACCTCCTGTGAACTGGTTGATTTTTGTAACAATTAAATCAACAGCAATATCATGTCTTCGATCATTGGGTATAATGACGTCAGCAAATCGTTTTGTAGGTTTAATATACTTATGAAACATGGGTTTTACAGTTTTTTCGTATTGTTGAATAATACTTTCAAGTGTTCGTCCACGTTCACTCATATCTCTTAACATCCGTCGGATAAATCTTGTATCATCATCAAGTTCAACAAATAAATTCATATTTGATAATTCACGTATCTTCTCGTTTTCTAAAATTAAAATGCCTTCAACGATAATGATCGGTTTACTTGAAATATGCTCTATTTTTTGACTTCTCGTATGCATCACAAAATCATAAACTGGCTTATCAATAGATTCACCATTTAATAATTTTGTAAGATGTTCATATAATAATTTATTATCTAGAGAACTTGGATGATCATAATTTGTTAAGTAGCGAACATCAAGAGGTAGATCACTTTGGTCTAAATAATAATCATCATGTTTGATAATGAGAACTTCATCTATTCCTGCTTTATCTAAAATTTCTTGTACAACAGTACTTTTGCCAGAAGCAGATCCTCCAGCAACCAAAATAAGGAGTGGTTTAGTCATAATAGCACCATCAAATTTGACATTCTGGTGCAAGTTTTGCTTGTTCGAGTTCATCCAATACATCCATCACTTCTGGATGTTTTTTAAACCAAACAACTGCATAAGGGCAAGTTGCTGTTACTTTGTAACCTTGTTTTTTAGCATATTCAACAACTTTAAACATTAATTCACTTGCGATACCTTGACCTCTTAATGATGGATCTACAAATGTATGATCAACTACAATTATGCCAGGTTTCAACCATGGAAAAGTTGCATTAACTATCATTTTGCCTTCTTCATTATTAACATATATACGATGTGGTTCATAAATAAAGTTCATTTTCATCCCTCCTTAATATAGTATAACAAAAGTTGTTTATTTATGCTTGTATTTGATGTGATATAATGTGAATAAATTAACAGATTTTTGTCAAAAAATTAAACTACATGTTGTAAAATTATTTTGTTTATAAATAAGGCGCTATTTTAGAATAAAATGGGCGTTTATTTAGAATTTTAAATTGCGACATGCTATAATATATTTGAAATCAGGAGGACAAATCATGACAAAAAAACAACTCTATATTGAAACTACATCAGTGGTCATATCCATCATTTTTATTACTCTAGGATATATTTTTCAAGCCATTCCATCTTCTGAATCTTGGCTCGTGGCTTTACTTTTTGGATTATCTTTTCTAATTGGTGGATTTGCTAAAGCTAAAGAAGGTATCTTAGCAACCATTGAAAATAAATCTCTAAATGTTGAAATTTTAATGATACTCGCCGCACTTGGTGCGTTTATCGTTGGAGATTACTCTGAAGGTGCAATCCTAATTCTTATTTTTTCGATAAGTGGTGTCTTAGAGTCATATGCTACTTCTAAAAGTGAAAAAGAACTCACTGGTCTCTTAAAACTCGCTCCGGAAACTGCGTTACTCTTAAAAGATGACCAAGAGATTGAAGTTGAGGTCTCACAGTTATCTGTCGGTGATCAAGTTATCGTCAAAGTTGGTCAGCAGATTCCTGTCGATGGTAAAATCATCAAAGGTTCTACTTCTTTAAACCAAGCAGCTATCACAGGTGAGTTTGTTCCTGTATCACGATCAGTTGGTGAAGAAGTTTTTGCAGGTTCATTAAATATTGAATCGACAATCATCGTAGAAACCATAAAAGATCCTAAGGATTCAGTCGTGCAAAAAATTATTGATTTTGTTTCTGATGCTCAAGAAAATAAAACAAAATCTCAATCCTTTATTGATAAATTTGAAAAATACTACGTATATATTGTAATTTTACTTGCCATCATTTTCATGTTGGTTCCACCCGCTTTCGGATGGTGGAGTTGGGCATATGCCTTTAATAGAGGAATCATTGTACTAGTCGTTGGCTCACCATGTGCTTTAGTCGCATCCATTACTCCCGCCATGTTATCGGCACTGTCTAATGGGGCAAGACATCGCATATTGATTAAAGGTGGTACACCACTAGAAAAAATCATCGGATTAAAAGCGGTTGTCATGGACAAAACGGGAACGATTACAACTGGCGTTCCAAAAGTCGTTAGAATTGAAACGATTGATTCTATTGATCGAAATCACACATTATCAATTTTATATACATTAGAAAAGCAATCAGATCATCCACTCGCAAAAGCAATTGCTGATCATTTAGCTCATGAAATTAATTTGCTCGAAATTGATACCAATGAAATTTCAGGTCGTGGCATGGAATCAAAAGTTAATGATAAGTCATGGCAAGTTGGTCGATTTGATCATTCAGTTCATCCTTCCTTGCAGGAAAAATTAGATCGTTGTAATACGTTAGGCCATAGTAACGTTCCCATTATTCTCGATGGTGAAATGGTAGGATTTGTCGCTTTAATGGACACCGTTAGAGAAGATGCAGTCGAAGTTGTAAAGGCGTTAAAAGCAATGAATATCGAACCTGTATTATTGACAGGTGATCATAAATATACCGCATACAGCATTGCCAAAGAAGTTGGGATTGATAAATTTGAAGCTGATTGTTTCCCTGAAGATAAAGTTGAACGAATTAAATCACTTCAAAAAGATTTAGGAAAAGTGATGATGATTGGTGATGGCATTAATGATGCCCCTGCCTTAGCAATCGCTGATGTGAGTGTCGCGATGGGAACAGGTATGGATGTTTCATTAGAAACTGCAGACATTATCTTCATGAATGATAAATTGATAAACTTACCAAATATCATTAATCTAGCAAAAAGAACCCGTCGAATTACCTTTCAAAATATTATATTTTCAACAAGTGTCATCGCAATCCTCATGATTACTAATGTTCTAGGACTTATTGAACTTCCAACGGGTGTTATCGCTCATGAAACATCGACAATTCTTGTCATTTTAAACAGTTTAAGACTATTACTCAAATAGCACGCAACCATGCGTGTTATTTTTTTTGCAAATATGAATAACTATTCACATAAAGTTGTGATAAAATAAATGTAAGGGTTTTCATAGATTTGATGAAAGACAAAAAATGAACATAGAAAGGAACATAACATGTCATTCCATCTTTTTTCAACGACGACTTTATTTTTAGGGATTACTGCTGGGTCTGCACTTATTGCATTAATGTACGCTTTTATACTTTATCGAAAAGTAAAAAAGATCCCAGTCAATAATCAGACCATTGAAGACATTTCATCCTATATTCATGAGGGTGCAATGGCTTTCATGAAACGGCAATACCGTATCATCATCTATTTTTCACTTGGTGTTGGTTCACTTCTTGCTCTCTCAGAGTTGATACCTTCTCTCCAAGGTGCTGAAGGTATAGGTTGGCGATCTGCGATTGCATTTGTTGTTGGGGCATCATTCTCCGGCTTTGCTGGTTGGATTGGGATGCATACTGCAACAAAAGCGAATGCACGAACGACTGCTAAAGCCAGTACAGAGGGTATGAGTGGGGCACTCAGAACAGCTTTCTCCGGTGGTTCAGTCTTAGGTTTAACAGTTGTAGGTCTAGGTTTATTCGGTTTAACCGTTTTATTCTTTATTTTCTACCTGGCATTTGGTGGTTCTACTTCAGATCCAGAAACACAATACTTCGCATTAACACATGCTGTCAATGTGGTCACTGGATATGGTCTTGGAGCATCCTTAATCGCTTTATTTGGCCGTGTTGGTGGTGGTATCTATACAAAAGCTGCTGATGTTGGTGCTGATTTAGTGGGTAAGGTTGAATCTGGTATTCCTGAAGATGATCCAAGAAATCCAGCTGTGATTGCTGATAACGTTGGGGATAATGTTGGGGATGTTGCCGGAATGGGTTCTGACTTAACAGAATCATATGTCGGTTCGATCATATCTGCATTAACTTTAGGGATTTATGCATTCGTTAATTTTACACCTGAACATGTTCGTGATGGTGCTCAAATCATTGATACAACCATTTTAAGTGGGATTATTGCTTCTGTTATTTTTCCACTATTAGTGGCCGGCTTAGGTGCGATTGCTGCTGTGATTGCTGTCTTCATCGTCCGCTCTAGAAATTGGAACAATCCTCAAAAAGCTTTAAGTGTATCGACCTATCTTGCAGCGTTCATTATGTTGATTGCAAGTCTCATTTTTAGTCAAGTTTTCTTTGATGGCACACGTGCTTGGGGTGTCTTCGGTTCAGTTGCGATTGGATTGGTTGTAGGTGTTGGGATTGGATTCATTGCTGAATACTATACTTCTGGCGATTATAAACATGTCAAAGAGATCGCTGAACAATCTCAAACTGGTCATGCAACCAATGTCATTGCAGGGTTTGGTGTTGGTATGCTCTCCACATTCTTAACCGTTGTTATCTTAGTTTTAGGAATTATTTTATCATTCTTATTTACGAAAGATATGTATGGTATCGCACTTGCTGCAGTTGGAATGTTATCGACTGCAGGTATTACTATCTCTGTTGATGCGTATGGACCAATTGCAGACAATGCAGGTGGTATTGCTCAAATGAGTAAACTCGATGAAAGTGTAAGAAAGATTACCGATAAACTCGATTCAGTGGGTAATACAACTGCTGCAATCGGTAAAGGTTTCTGTATTGGTTCTGCAGCGTTAACTTCGATTGGATTGTTCTTTGCATTTGAAAAGTCTGCAGGATTGTCGGATGGTGCAGGGATTGATATTTTACAACCAGGCGTCATGGTTGGTGTCTTCATTGGTGCGATGCTTCCTTATCTTTTTACATCACTCGTTATTAAATCAGTCGGTAAAGCTGCAAATAAAATGATTGAAGAAGTCAGACGTCAATATAAAGCTGATCCGGGTATTTTAGAAGGAACATCATTACCTGATTATGCAAAATGTGTCGATATTTCAACGAAGGCAGCACTTAAAGAAATGGTTTTGCCTGCGATGATTGCTGTATTCTCGCCTGTATTAGCTGGTGTTCTACTTGGAACTGAAGGTTTAGGAGGTATGCTGGTTGGTGGTTTAGTTTCAGCCATAATGCTTGCAGTCTTTATGGCAAATTCCGGTGGTGCTTGGGATAATGCCAAGAAATTTATTGAAGAAGGCAATTTAGGTGGTAAAGGTTCTGAAGCACATAAAGCTGCAGTGACTGGTGATACCGTAGGTGATCCATTTAAAGACACTGCTGGTCCATCCATGGATATTTTAATTAAACTGATGAGTATCGTATCCTTAATTATTGTTCCGATACTTGCACAAATTGATCCATTACTTAGTTTCTTATTTAAATAATATTGAGTGGAGTACTTCGGTACTCCTTTTTTTGCAGATAAATTGTCAATTCAAGTGCAACGCATCATAATGTTCATAAATTACTTCTAATGGAGTTTTAAAGTTGATGCATTTCCTTGGTCTATTATTTAAACGATTTAATACATCGATGACCTCGCTGTGGTTAGTTTGAGACAAATCCATTCCCTTTAGATAATACTCTCTTAAAAAACCATTTGAATTTTCGTTAGTTCCTTTTTGTCACGCACAGTAAGGATCAGCGAAATACATCTGACAATTAAATTTTTCTTCAATCTCTTGATATCTAGAAAATTCTTTACCACGTTCACATGTGGTCGTTTTTACTAACTTAGATGGAAATTGTGATAATAATTCAATAATTGCTGCAGTAACATTCTCACTTGTTCTATCAGGTAATAGTTTAACAAGATACAGTCTTGATTTGCGTTCAGCTAATGCTACAAAACAGTATTTGCTTTTACGTTGATGGTTAAATCTACCTGATTCAACTGTATCAGCTCCAATGTCCTATAGAATGTCTCTTATAAAATTCCTTTGGTCGTTTTTTATCGTTTTACCAATATTGAAGCGTCCTCTTGTTTCTGCTAGTCGTTTAAACTTACCTTTACGTTTAAGTCTTGTCATATCTCCTAATATATACATGTTCTTTCTTCTATGGTAAGATGTATGTAGTTCATAGTTTCTCCTTTTGTGTTTGTTTGGTCACTTACATTATAAAGGAATCTATGAACTTTTTATTATTTCTTTAGTGTTGCACTTGTAATTATAAATTATCTACAAAAAAAACGGCATTTGCCGTTATCGATTGAAGTGGCGCCCACACTAGGACTCGAACCTAGGACCCCCTGATTAACAGTCAGGTGCTCTAACCAACTGAGCTATGTAGGCCAATATGGTGTGTGCGCTTTAATGTATAAAATTTGTGAGGTTTGCCTGGCAACGTCCTATTTTCGC
>DITP01000063.1 GCA_002422135.1 Acholeplasmataceae bacterium UBA6181 | reverse complement strand
CTAATACAGTTTAAATCTTACATGATGAAAATGTCTTTAAGCATAGGTTCAGTGAATCAATTAAAAGTAATTCGTAAAACAGATATTGGCTATATGCTTGACTCGGATGAGGGTGAAGTTTTTTTACATTTTAATGAAACGAATCATAAAGAATTAAAACCTAATGATTTAGTCGAAGCATTTTTATATTTTGATCAAAAAGGCCGCTTAGCTGCAACTTTAAAAACACCTTTCATCACAAAAGAATCCCCAGGATTTTTAGAAGCCACTGATGTTCATTTTGGCTTGGGTGTATTTTTTCACATGGGGATTAATAAAGATTTATTATTATCCATAGATGATTTACCACTTGATAATTCGAAATGGCCCGTGAAGGGTGATCAATTATATTTATCCCTCAAAGTTAAAGGGAAATTAGTCGCTAAAATTGTTTCAAAAGAAGAACTTAAAAAAGAACCAAAATCAACACTTAATCCAAAAGATAAAGTGTATGCATATGTTCAAAAAATAGGTAGAGAAGGCATCAATCTTTTAACGGAAGATTTGAATTGGATATTTGTTCATCAATCGATGGTAAGAGATGATCTTCGGTTAGGTCAAAAAGTAGAAGTCACTATTACGTATCAATCGGAAAAAGGATATACTGGATCACTCATTGCTCAGAAAGAAGTTTTACTATTTGATGATGCCAATATGGTCTTATCTTATTTAATTCGAAAGGGTGATTTACCACTCACATCAGAGAGTACACCTGAAGAAATTAAAGCATTCTTTCCATTATCTAAAAAAGCATTTAAGAGAGCCATTGGGCATCTATATAAAGAAAGAAAAATTGATTTTGTCGATGGCAAAACAATTTTGGTGAAATAAATGGAAGATAAATATAAGAGCGATGATCCTTTCAAGAAGTATGATGATTTATTTGATCAACAAGATCAAAAATATTATCCCACTAAATCAAAAAAACGTAAAGAAAAAGAAACCAATTTTAGTGGATTTAATCGACCACAAAAGCAGAATCATCAAAGTAAAAAAGTCCCTTTTTGGATGATTTTCATCATTATTGGGATTGTAACAAATATCACAGAGTTTAAAATAATGACGCATATGACATTTGTGGGATGGGCATTTACAATATTAATCATTTATGGCATCGTGAAAGCGATTAGAAAATAAGGAGTTATGTATGAGTAACAACAAAAAAATGGTAGAAAGCATTACCTCAAGAGATACAGATTTTGCCCAATGGTACACGGATCTTTGTTTAAAAGCAGAGCTCATGGATTATAGCGATGTGAAAGGTTTTATCATCTATCGTCCTTATGGATACGCTATTTGGGAAAACATTCAAAAACATTTGGATAACCAACTAAAAGAAACAAATCATCAAAATGTTTATATGCCTTTAGTCATCCCCGAATCTTTATTCCAAAAGGAAAAAGATCACGTCGAAGGTTTCGCACCCGAAACAGCGATGATTACAACCACAGGTGTCGAAGAACTTCAAGAACGATTAATTATTCGTCCAACATCAGAAACACTCTTTTGTACACACTATCAAAAGATTGTGAATTCCTATCGTGATCTTCCTAAACTTTATAACCAATGGTGTTCTGTGGTTCGATGGGAAAAGACAACGAGACCATTTTTACGTGGGAAAGAATTTTTATGGCAAGAAGGGCACACCGTTCACGCTTCAGAAGCTGAAGCACGTAAAGAAACACTTGATATTTTAGAAATTTATCGTTTATTAGGTAAAGATTTATTGGCTATTCCATTTGTTACAGGTAAAAAAACTGAAAAAGAAAAATTTGCAGGTGCGGTTGATACTTATTCCATTGAAGCTTTGATGCATGATGGACAAGCTTTACAATCCGGAACAACTCATTATTTTGGACAAGATTTTGCGAAAGCATTTGATATCAAATTCCAAGATGAGAATAATCAACAACAATTTGCATATCAAACATCATGGGGTGTTTCCACGCGATTAATTGGAGCGGTCATCATGGTTCATGGCGATGATGAAGGTTTAGTTTTACCACCTTATGTCGCACCAATCCAAGTCGTTATTATCCCGATTCAGGGACAAAAAGAAATCGTGAAAGATGCATCGAATAAGCTTTATCAATCATTAAAACATATGGGTTTAAGAGTCACGCTTGATGATACAAATAAATCTCCAGGATGGAAATTTAGTGAATATGAAATGAAAGGTGTTCCAGTTCGTATCGAAGTAGGACCAAGAGATTTAGAACGAAATGAAGTCACTTTAGTAACAAGACATAATCGAGAAAAGTTGAGTATCACACTCGATGATGTGATTAAAAAACTTCCACAAATCTTAAGAGAAATGCATGATACGATGTATCAAAAAGCTTTAGATCATGTGACGAATAATACCTATGAAGCGAAAACATATGATGAATTTAAAGCATACATTAAACAAGGTGGCTATGTTGCATTAAGTATTTCTGGAGAAGATGCGGAATTACAAATTAAAGCGGATACTGGAGCTACTGCACGTGTCATTCCATTTGATCAAAAGATCATTACTGAAAATTGCCCTGTTACAGGGAAAAAAGCGACACAAACCGTTTGGTTTGCCAGAGCCTATTAAGAAAAAAAGTCAGATTCTAATCTGGCTTTTTATTTTTCTTGATTTTCTTTTCAGGAACTGGATCATATTT
Source organism: Acholeplasmataceae bacterium UBA6181 (assembly GCA_002422135.1). Taxonomy (GTDB): domain Bacteria; phylum Bacillota_I; class Bacilli_A; order Acholeplasmatales; family Acholeplasmataceae; genus UBA6181. The sequence goes on along the minus strand of DITP01000063.1, from coordinate 28,451 downwards.
GGGTTTAAACAAAGGATTGCAAGTCAAAATACGCTTCGTTGATAGAAAAGTAGCTTTAAAAAAGTTGAAGCGGACATAGCATTCTTTTGCATAAGCTGAACATGTTGGGGTATGTCTACAACGATGCTGTTTATGACCAGATAAATTTTTTTGATACCATTCAATCATTTTGATGGGTAATTTATTCATGTTTTCACCGTTCATATTATATCATGAAATTTATTATCTATATTTTTACATAATTTTGTTTCATAGTTTCTCATCGCGCATGGAATATGCTATAATATCATTATAGATAATGTAAACGATTACAGGAGGTTAAGGATGAAAGAGTACAACACCAAAGAGATCCGCAACATCGCTATTTTAGGGCACCAAGGTTCAGGCAAAACCAGTATTTCAGAAGCAATGCTTTATGTGAGTAAAGCCATTGAAAAAAAAGGGGAAGTCGAAAAAAAGAACACGGTATCTGACTACCTCATTGAAGAACAAAATAAGCTAACAAGTCTATCATTAAGCTTACTTCCAGTTGAATGGAATGACCATAAGTTTAATTTTATTGATGTTCCTGGTAGTGATGAGTTTGTTGGTGATTTAAACCAAGCGCTTGAAGTTGTGAAAGGCGCTGTCATTTTGATTGATGCTGTAAAAGGCGTTGAAGTTGGAACAGAACGTGTATGGAGTGAAATTCGTAAACGTCATATTCCAGCGATTTTATACATCAATAAAATGGACAAAGAAAATGTTAAATTTGAAAATGTCTTAGAAGACATTCGTGAAAAATTAGGGAAAAAAGCAGTACCGTTCTGCTGGCCAATTGGTCATGAAGAAAACTTTGAAGGTTTCGTCAATGTGATTGAAATGAAAGCCCGTATTTTTGATGGCCAAGACAGCCATGATGATGAAATTTGGGAAGAAAAGAAACCAAAAGTTGAAGAATTACACAACATGATTTTAGAAAGTGTTGCTGAAACATCAGAAGAACTTTTAGACCTCTATTTATCAGGTGAAGAAATTCCTGAACAAAAAGTAAAAGAAGCATTAAGAGTTGGTATTATTAATGGTGAATTAACACCAGTGATTGTGGGTAGTGCTACAAAGACGATTGGTGTTCGTACTTTACTGAATATGTTATTTGATTATTTACCTGCACCAAATGAATTAAGTCCACTCACTGCAAAAGATGCAAAAACAAATCAACTTGTAACACGTCAAACGAGCGATGATGAACCATTCTCAGCGTATGTTTTTAAAACGACTGTCGATCCTTTCTTAGGTGCAATCAACATTTTAAAAGTCAATTCTGGGACTTTAAAAACAGGTCAAGAAGTTGTCATTTCGAATAAAGGCGAATCAAAGAAATTAACCAACGTCTTTGGTGTTCGTGGTAAGAGCCAAATTTCTTGTGATGTTTTCCATGCTGGTGATATGGCTGCAGTTGCCAAAATTGATGGCATTGAAACTGGTGATACATTAACGGATCCAAAATCACAAATCATATTTGAATCAGTTAAAAATCCAACGTCAGTCATTTATATTGCCGTTCATCCAAAGAATAAGAATGACGAAGATAAGATCTCAATGGCTTTAAATCGTTTGAACTTAGAAGATCCAACTTTCGAAGTGAAACGTAATAAAGAAACCGCACAATTACTCCTCGGTGGTCAAGGGATGACGCACCTTGGTTATGTCTTAGAACGTATGAAGACCATGTTTAAAGTTGATGTTGATATTGAAGATCAAAAGATTGTTTATCGTGAAACTATTAAAAAGACTGTTCAAGCCGAAGGTAAACATAAGAAACAATCCGGTGGTGCCGGTCAATTTGGTCACGTATGGATTAAATTTGAACCATCAGATAAAGATTTCGAATTTGCTGAAGACGTCTTTGGTGGTGCGGTACCTCGTAACTATTTCCCTGCAGTTGAAAAAGGATTAATAGAAACTTTAGAAAACGGACCATTAGCTGGATTCCCAGTAATTAATATTAAAGCAACCCTTTATGATGGTTCTTATCACCCTGTCGATTCAAATGAAATTTCATTTAAACTTGCTGCCGCATTAGCTTTTAAAGAAGCTACCAAAACTGCTCAACCAACTATTTTGGAACCAATCGTGAAAGTTCAAGTGACTGTGAAAGACCAATTCGTTGGGGATGTCATGGGCGATATGAACAAACGTCGTGGTCGTGTTTTAGGTATGGAACAATCTGAAGGGTTCCAAGTTGTTATAGCTGAAGTTCCTGAAGCTGAAATTGTGAAATATGCAATTGACTTAAAAGCGATGACTCAAGGCAGTGGATCATTTACCCGTGAATTCTTGAGATACGAAGAAGTACCACATCAACTCATCGACAAGATTGTCGAAGCTTATAAAAAGTAAAAAACTTACAAGCCCACTAATATTAATTAGGAGGGCTTGTTATGTTTTGTGAGATTTGTCAAGAAAAAATCGTGGTAAAAAGAGATTTATGGCATTTATTTACTCCGAGTATCCATCATATATGTGAACGATGTTTTACAAAATATCCACTATACAGTCAAACAAAAGTTTATCCGATTAATGGGTATATCATGACACACACTGTTCTCTCTATGGTAAAATATAAGTATCAGGGGATATGCTATCAATCTTTTATCGCCCCTTATATCAAACATTATTTAAAAGATTTTGACAATTTAATATTTCTCTACTTTGAATGCATGGATTTAAAAGTTTATGAATTACTGGATTCTCTAGAGTTAGGCGATTTATATGTCGTTTCACTCTATGAAAATATGGGATAAAAAGGAGAAGAACTATGAAATTCGAAATTGTAGGAAAGAATGGATTTGTCCCTACGGACGCTATCAAAAGCTATGCAGAAAAGAGACTGAACAAAGTTGTTTCATTCTTTGGCCCAGATGTTGTGACCGAGGTGAGAGTCGTCTGCAAAGTCTATAAGGATCACCACAAGATTGAAGTAACCATTCCTGCAAAAGGCACGGTACTCCGTGCTGAAGTATCCGATCAAGATATGTACGCAGCGATTGATAAAGCGAACGATAAGCTTGTGGCTCAAATTAGAAGACATAAAGATAAACTCAAGAATAATTTAGAAAAAGAAGGTATTAAACAAGCGTATAGTAATGAATTTGATGCAGAATCCTTAGAAAAAGACATTTTAGCCGCACAGTTAGTAAAAAATAAAAAAGTTGATTTAAAACCAATGAACTCAGAAGAAGCGATTGCAGCAATGGAATTATCCGGTCACGACTTCTATGTTTATTTAGATAAAGAAACAGGTAGAACTAATGTCGTTTATCGTCGAGATGATGGGGATTATGCCATTATTGAAACTCAACCAATTTAATCACCAAAAAAAAGGATGTTCACGTCAAACTGAACACCCTTTTTCATTTTATTTATTTTGCAGCTTTGTAAAGTTCACTTACCTTTGCCCAGTTAATCACATTAAAGAATGCAGAAACATAATCTGGACGACGATTTTGATAATTTAGGTAATAAGCATGTTCCCAAACATCTAAACCTAAGATTGGTGTTCCTTCTGCAAGTGGTGTATCTTGGTTTGGTGTTGATACAACTTTTAAAGTCTTATCACTCGAAACAATTAACCATGCCCAACCACTACCAAAGCGTGTCTTAGCAGCATTGCCAAAAGCTTCTTTGAATGCATCAAATGATCCAAAATCTTTGTTAATTTTTTCCAAGAGTTCTCCAGATGGAGTTTCACCATAATTTACCTTTAATAAAGGCCAGAAGAAGCTGTGATTAAAGTGCCCACCACCGTTATTTTGAACGGCACCACGAATGTCTGATGGAACTAAGGATAAATCCGTTAATAATTCTTCTAGAGGATATTTGAGTTCAGGATGCTTATCTAAAGCAGCATTTAAATTTGTAACGTAAGCATTATGATGTTTTGTATAATGGATTTCCATTGTTCTTGCATCAATAAATGGTTCAAGCGCATCATATCCATATGGTAATTTTGGTAATTCGTATTTCATAGTTAATACCTCCTAATTTATACTTCCATCTTACCTTATTTATAGAACTTATTCAAAAGATTTGCTTTCAAGCGATGAATTAAGGTAATTTTTCATAAATGCCTCATCTAAATCGATATAAATTGTTTGATAAGTTTTGTATGTGACATTAAAACCTGGTTTTCCTGGTATTTTACGTAAATTTTTAACTTCGGTATAATCGATTGGAATCGAGGAAGAAAAGCGAAGACTTGAAAATAGTGCAGCAAGTTTGGCAGCTTTTCGAATGACTGGTTCACTCAATTGATTCGTTTGTAAAATGATATGGCCACCTGGTGCATCTTTAACGTGAAACCAAACATCACCTTTTTGGGCAATTTGGTGGATTAAGTAATCATTTTGCTTACTATTTTTACCAATATAATAAATAGCATTTTCATCCACAATTTTCGTTATTTTTGGAAGAGTATTTTTCTTTTTGCTAATGATTTTTCTTTTAGTTTGATAGCCATAAATTTTTAATTCTTCTTCGAGATCGATGAGTTGATCAACTTCAGATATTTGAAAATAAGTCTCAAATGTTAAAAATGTATCAATTAATTCTTTTGTAAGATTTAACTGTTCATTTTGATGGGTAATCGCGCGTTTTGATTTTTGGTATTCTTGGTAAAATTTTTGAGCATTTTCATTGAGTGTTAAATTGGGATCCAAAAGGATTTCTTGATCATTCACTGCGATGGACGACCTTTTTTCGGAAAGTGGGATAAGTGATTCATAGATCAAGTCAGCTTTATTCTTCATATTTAAACTTTCGATTGATTGTTCTATCGAAGCTTCAATGAGCTCTTTTTTCTTTAAATATTTTTGAAGTTGTCTTTCAATGAATATTTGATGAGAGGAAGTTGATTTACGTTTCTTTTCTTGACGTGTTTGGAATAATGAAGAAAGTGTTTCAAAATGAATTTTCTCTTCATCATCAGGAAAGATATCTGCCATATAAGCTTTTTGAGTCTTCAGTGATCTGGTAGGCTTAAATGGAAGATCAAGTGGTAATTTTTTATGCTCAAAGATATATTGTGCAAGAAGTGGAGAAATACCCATAAAATGGTCAACGATCGTTTTTGGTGAATCGAAATCATTTAAAGTCATTTCACTAAATGGACGTTTATTTGATGGGAAAAACTCAAAATCTGCTTGAGGAATAAGTTGTCTTCCTTCCTCAAAAAACATTTTTTTATAGGATTCTATAATTTTTTTATCTTTTACTAGAATGAGGTTTGAATGCTTTCCCATGAGTTCTAAAATCAATTGAATTGGTACTGGCCCATCAATAAAATCATAGGTAATAAATTCAAATATCATCACACGATCTGTTTCATATTGCTTAATTTCTTTTAATATCGCACTTTCTAAATGCTTTTTAAGTGTGATTAAAAACTGGCTTGTCATGCGATCATTCTTTGGTTCATCTGTCAAAAATACACCAATAGATTGAGAATTTAGTGAAAGCTCGATATAATTTCTTTGGCCTTGACGATAAAAAACAAACAAAAAAACATCTGGATTTGTTTGATATATTTTTTCCAAACGTGCATCAGTGAGATGCCCATTAAGTTCTTTAATTAAATGATAAATGAATAAACCATCGATGATCATAATCCACCTCACCCCTATTTTAGCATATTTAAGCCATCAAATCTTTGATGAAAGCGTTATTTAAGTACGATTTAAGGTATTATACCTTTACACAATATTATATTTCATATATAATAAAATGTAATATCAATCATATAGGGGGGTACCATGAAATTAAATGAACGTGGATTGTTGGTTGTCATTTCAGGACCTTCAGGTGTCGGTAAAGGTACCGTACGTCGTGCATTATTTGAGATGCCCAATCACGATCTAGTTTATTCGGTATCGATGACAACACGTCCACCAAGAGTTGGTGAAAGAGAAGGCATTGATTATTATTTTGTTGATAAAGAAACCTTTATCAAACGGATTGATGAACATAAGTTTTTAGAGTGGGCCGAATTTGTTGGTAATTATTATGGCACACCAAGAGATAAAGTTGAGGAACAACTTGATTTAGGTAAAGAAGTTGTTTTAGAAATTGAAGTTGAAGGTGCTCTTCAAGTTCGAAAAGAGATGAAAGATGCCGTATTTATTTTCTTAGTTCCACCGGGAAAACAAGCACTCTATGATCGATTGATAAATCGAGGAACTGAAGATCAAGCATTGATTGATAAACGTATGAAAAAAGCAGAAAAAGAATTTTTGCTGGCTCATAAATATGATTACATTGTCGTAAATGATGAAGTACATAATGCCGCAGATCGGATTATGGCCATCATCCGTGCAGAGCATGCAAAAACAGAAAGAACGATTCACAACTACTTAAAGATGATCGGAGAGAATTATCATGAATAAAAACAATGACGGTATGCGTTATCCATCGATTGACAAGTTATTAGACAAAATTGATTCAAAATATAAACTTGTTTATGCAGCAAGTAAAATTGCTCGAATTATTGAATCAGAAAAATTATCGGTTGATAATACAGTTTGTGAAAAATCAGTTGGGATTGCTCTAGAAGAAATCCTGAATGGTAAAGTTGAGATTGAATTCGAAACTTAAAAATTATGAAGATTGTATAGGTGAGGTTACTCACCTTTTTTTATCATGAAATATCAGCGATATGTTACAATAGAAGTGGTGATTTTAAGGTGAATTTGAAGGATAAACTTGCGCATTTACCGACAGAACCTGGCTGCTATTTAATGCAAGACAGCAAGGGTGATATCATCTATGTTGGGAAAGCAAAAAACTTAAAAAATCGTGTGAAATCTTATTTCACAGGAGCACACAATGAAAAAACAACACGACTCGTGGGTGAGATCCGTGATTTTTCATACGTCTTGACGAACAGTGAACGTGAATCTTTAATTTTAGAAATGAATTTAATTAAACAATATTTACCAAAATATAACATCAGACTTGTTGATGACAAGATGTATCCTTATATTGAAATTACAGATGAAAAACATCCGAAACTTCAAGTCATTCGTCAAAGAGATTTAAAAGGTAAAGTCTTTGGACCATATCCAAATGTTTATGCTGCAAGAGAAACTGTGAATTTATTAAATCGATTGTATCCACTCAGAAAATGTGAAACATTACCAAATAAAGCTTGTTTATATTATCATATTGGGCAATGTTTAGGACCTTGTATCCATAAAGATGTCGATTATGGCGACACTGTTTCAGATATTGAAAAGTTTTTGAAAGGTGATACCAAGCATGTTCTTAAACGCCTTTACGAAGAAATGGAAAGTGCATCTGAGCAAATGATCTATGAAAAAGCCATTGAGTTTCGTGACATGATCATGCACATTGAACAAACTACAGAAAAACAAATTATCAATTTAAATGATTTTAAAGACCGAGACGCCATTGGATTTGCATATAACCAAGATGACATCGCTTTACAAATCTTAATGATTCGTAGTGGAAAAATGGTGGATCAACACCAAGTGGTATATGCCTATGTGGATGATCCGATGGAAAGTATCATGACTTATCTATCGCAATTTTATGAAGAAAAAATGCCAGATGAATTATTATTCTCGGATAAGTATGATTCAGATCTTCTTACTGAAACGTTTGGAAAGCATGCAATGATTCCTCAAAAAGGGGATAAGAAAAAAGTGGTTGATATGGCGGTTAAAAACGCTGAGCACGATTTAGAGCATTATTTTATGCTTTATAGACATAAAGAAGAAAATAAACAAAAAGCGTTAGATGATTTATCAGATTTAATCAAAAAAGAAATAAAAAAAATTGATGTATTCGATAATGCACAGCTCTTTGGGACAGCTCCTATCAGTGCTCTCATTGTGTATAATCATCATGCATTTGACAAAAACAGCTATCGAAAATATCATTTGAAATCAACAACCAATGATGACTACCAAGCGATGAAAGAAGTGACATATCGGCGTTATCAAAAAATGATCATGGAAGAAGAAAAACTACCTGATTTAGTACTCGTTGATGGTGGTAAAGGCCAAATACACGCAGCTGAAGAAGTGTTAAAAGCACTTGAATTAAATATACCTATTGCAGGTTTAAAGAAAAATAAACGTCATCAACTCGAAAGTTTGATTTATCTCGAAGAGGAAATTCCTTTGATTCGTCAGAGTGAACTCTATAAATTACTCGTAAAAATTTCAGATGAAGTTCACCGTTTCGCGATTGATTTTCATCGGAAGACAAGAGCCAAAAAGGCTGTATCTTCTCCACTTGATCAAATTAAAGGGATTGGGCCAGCACGCAAAAAAATGATATTAAATCATTTTAAATCGATCGATGATTTACGGAATGCAAGTGTTGAAGAATTAAAGAGCTTAGGATTAAATGATGAGATTATCAAGCGGATGAAAGAGGTGATCCTATGAGGAAAATCATTCACAATATTGACATCGATTTAAAAGTTTTTTATATCATCCACGAGGGTCAACGGCTTGGTTTTTACTTATCTAATAAACTTTATAAAACGTTTTTTGATTATTTAAAACCAGGAGTGTTAGTTGATTTTGAAATTACCGATAAACAGAAAAAGATGGGGCATTTACATTTTTATCAAGTCGCATTTTTTAACCAAATAATCTCATTAAATCCTCATCAAGTGCATTATGATTTGTTTTTACTCCGTGATGAAATGAAAAAAGTCTTAAAACGTCATGAATATTTTTTATTTATCGATTTCGAAATGACAATGCCTGGATATCAACCGATTAATTTTAGACCAGAAATTATTCAAGTAGGCTATGTTTTAGCTAAAGCAAAACAAGATATGATCCGAAAAAATGGTTATTATGTTTTTCCTGAAGAGATGAAGACATTATCTCGAAGAACAAAGAAATTCTTAAATTTAGATGAAGAAGTTTTTATGCAACAAGCGAAATCTTTTTCTATCTTCTATGAAGAATTGAAAGACATGATGAGAACTTATCAACCGATGCTAGTTGTTTGGGGAAAGAATGATCGTTCAGCACTTCACGATGCGTATCAGATTCATCAGGTAAAGCCTTTAACCAAAGATAATGATTTTATTGATTTACTAAAACTTCATAAAGATTACTATAATTTAAAAGATGATTTAGGCTTATTTAAGGCTTATAAAACATATTATGATGTTCCATTAGATCAAGCACATGATGCGATGGATGATGCACTGATTACAAAATATGTTTTTGATGCCTTCCTAGATTATATGGCATAAAAAAATTCCGGGATTTCCGGAATTATTTTTTTATTTTAGATCGACGATAATTGGAATGATCAATGGTTTTCTTTGGGTAAGTTCATAGATGATTTGACCAAGCTGATCGACAATCGTTTGTCTTAAAACTTGTTCGTTAAACATTTTTTTATCTAGTTCTGCTAAAACCATTTTTTTCACATCATTACTTAAGGATGCTGTTATCTCTTCATTTCCTTTCATATATATGAAACCACGAGAAACAACGGTTGGATCATTAATTAATGTTTTCGTTTCAGAGTTAATTGATAAGACGACTGAAAATAACCCTTCTTCAGATAACATTTTACGTTCTCTAATGACTTGTGAACCAATATCACCAATGCCAGTTCCATCGATATAAATTTCACCAGAAGTAACTTTACCAGCCAAGCGAATCGAATCTTTTGTAATCGCTGCTAAATCGCCATTGTCCATGACTAAAATGTTTTTGGGATCGACTCCGACTTCAATCGCAAGCTCTTTGTGTGTTTTGAGCATACGGTGCTCTCCATGAATCGGGATAAACATTTTTGGTCTTGTTAAACTTAGGATAAGTTTTAGATCAGATTGGGCTCCATGTCCGGATGTATGTGTATCTGCAAGTGGTCCATGAGTGATAACTTCAACATCGAGTCGGAATAATTTGTTTATGGTCTTATTAACTCCTTCTTGATTTCCTGGAATCGGAGATGAAGAGAAGATGACTGTATCGCCAGCCATCGCCTTAATTTGGCGATGTGAACCATTCGCGATTCGACTTAATGCTGCAAGCGGTTCCCCTTGTGAACCAGTCACTAATACAGTCAGTTCATGTGGTTTTGCGCGATTGATTTGTTCTGCATTTAAAATGTAATCTTTAGGCACTTTAATGTATCCGGTTTGCATTCCAATATCAATAGCACGTTCCATACTTCGACCAAAAACGGCAACTTTACGACCATTTAAGACAGATGCTTCAATGATTTGTTGAATTCGATACATATTGGATGCGAATGTTGCGATAATAATTCTTCCTTCAATTCTTGAAAATAATTCATTGATTGATTTCCCAATTTTACTATCTGATGGGATGAGCTCATCACGTTCAGCATTTGTCGAATCGGAAAGTAGACATAAAACACCTTCAGCACCAATGGCAGCAAGTTTATCATATTCAGCTGCTGGACCAACAGGTGTATAATCGACTTTAAAATCTCCCGTGTGAAATAAAATACCTTCTTTGGTTCTAAATACGATACCAAACATATCTGGAATTGAATGATTCATTCGAATAAACGATATTTCTACACCTTTAAATGAGAACTTGTAATAACTCTTATATTCCTCAATTTTTGGTGGTTTGATATCACTGTGCTCTAATAATTTATTTTCAATCATGTCGACAGCGATGCCAGCGGCATAAATTTTTGGAATTTCAACTTTCTTTAGTAAATAAGGAATTCCACCAATATGGTCTTCATGTGCGTGGGTGATAAAAAGACCCACAATGCGTTCTTGATTTTCAACCAAATATTGGTAATCAGGAATAACATAATCAATCCCAAGTAAGTGTTCATCTGGGAATAAAATCCCAGCATCAACAATAAAGAGTTGATCCTCAATATCAAAAACATATGTATTTTTCCCAACTTCACCGAGTCCACCTAACGCAAAAACGCCGATTTCTCCGGTTTTGAGTAATTGATTTCTCATAAAACTTCCTCCAGTAACGAAAACTTCAATACTATTCTATAATAAAATCTTTAAAAATGATAGTAGAATACAACTTATGCTATAATATTTTAAAGAGGTGTATGATGAAATCCGTAATCTTTTTTGATGTTGACAATACCATCTACAACAACACTCTTGGGCTTATTCCAGAACAAACAAAAAAGCTCATTTTTGAGCTTTCAGAAAAAGATGATGTCATATTAGGGCTAGCAACAGGACGTGGATTATCAAAACTTTCTATTATCGAAAGCATTTTACCATGCTTCACCTATAAGGTTTTAGTAAATGGTGGTGTGGTTATGAAAGATGATGAAGTGATTTATAATGCACCAATTGAAATTCAAGATATCAAAGAAGTCATTGGGATTGCGACACAAGAAAAGCTTTCAGTTGGAATGGTTGGACTTTATGATGATGCCGTCAATGTTTGGGATGAAAAAGTCGAAAAAGGGATGACACTTCTTCGCGGAATTGCACCCAAAGTTGATGAAAACTTTTATTTAAAACATCCGATTTACCAATTATGGTTATTTGGCGAACATGAAGAAACACTATTAAAAATGGGCGAAAGAATTCCGAAATTCAAGAGCTATCCATGGCATTATGGTGGAGCAGATTTCACTTATCGTCATATTAATAAATCCTATGGTATCAAAAAAGCCTTAGAACTAGAAAATGATTATCGACTCATTTGTGTTGGTGATGGAGCAAACGATGTGATGATGATTGAGATGGCGGATATTGGCATCGCGATGAATAATACAAGATTCCCAGAGTTAAAAGAAAAAGCCAATCATATTGCACCACATATCATGGATGATCAGCTCTATACATTTTTTAAATCGATTCACTTGATTTAGGACGTAACCGTTCTTGGACTTCCTTAATAATTTCTTTAGGCACATAAGGTGAAATATCCGCATAATGGACAACGAGTTCCTTAATGGCCGAAGAAGATACAAAGTGATTACGTGATGACGGGAATAAAATAATTGTTTCAATATGTCGGTTGATATTACGATTAAATTGATACAGTGCATATTCATTCTCGTAATCTTGAATATTTCTTAAACCACGAACCATGAGATGAATTCCATTTTTCTCAGCATAACGAACGACAAGATCATTCGTGGTTGTGATGACGAGATTATCGACGTCATGGGTTACACGTTTAATCATTTCCATCCGTTCTTCAGATGTAAATGTTGGTTTCTTTTTATAGTTATCCGCCACGACGACATGAAGTTCATCCACAAGCTTTACGGCACGTTTTATAATATCCAAATGACCAATCGTTAATGGATCAAATGTTCCTGGATAGACTGCTTTTTTCATGAATTATCCCTCGCTTTAAGTTTAGTATAACATTTTTCATACAAAAAATATAAAAAAAGGAGTACGATGAAATGAGTTTATTAAGAAAGAGTTTAATGGTTCAATTTATTTTATTTATTGTTTTTTTCTTTATGGGAGGTAATGTGATTTTATCTGTTTATTTACGTGATCAAATGCCTTGGTTAAGCTATTTGATTTTAGGATTACTTGTTTTAGGCATTGTGCTTGGATTTTTAGTTTACCGGAGTAAGGATACACGAATCGTTAAGATTACTGCGGATGAAGTCAATTGGTTAAAATATTTGCTTTATGGTTACTTTTTAGTCTATATCATCAATATGTTTGCCACAAGTTTTGCACCAAATTCTCAATTATTAGTCGCTGTGATTACAGGTATCCTTTTAATGGTTATTGCAGGAATTGGTATCATCATTCAAATTCGAATATTAATAATTAAATAATATATTGGATAATGTAACATGCGTCATTATCTGCTCTAAAAAAACCTGAAATTGATAAAAAAGAAATGGCGTACCTTGATGTAAATGAAGATGGTCCGCACCGTTGGTAAATGAAAAATGGAGTGAAAAATCACTCCATTATTTTTTTACATTTTGAGTTGACATTCCTTACAAATTCCATAAACTGTCATATCATGATGTGTAATCTTAAAGTGGTGTTTTTCAGCAACATCTTTTGCAAGTTCATCCAAATGACAATCAATCGAAAACATTTTCTTACAGTTTGTACAAATCATATAATGATGATGTTCGTGATCTGTCACATAATAATAATTCATGTTATCAATCGTTGATTTCGATAAGATTCCGGCATTAAAAAACGCATCAAGTGTTCGATAAACGGTTGATAAATTGAGTTTAGGATCATGGATGAGATGTAAAATCATATCCGCACTTTTTGGTTGATGATCTTTGTTTAGTACATCTAAAATCATTTGTCTTTGATGTGTCATTCTCATGATGAACCCCTCCTTTTGATTTGTTTAACGAGTAAGATTGAAAGTAGAAGAATCGCATAGAGGAGAACAATCGTCGATCCGACTGGGGCTTCGAGGGGGTGAGCTAAGAAAATTCCGATGATGACAATAAAGAGTGATGAGATGATCCCAATGGTTAATGTTCCTTTAAAACTCTTTGTAAGTTGAGAACTAATGACAGATGGAAAAACAACGAGAGCAGAGATGAGTAAAGTTCCTATCGTACGCACGCCAATCACGATAAAAAATGCTGTAAGTCCAGCAAGAAAGTAACCATATAAATTTGTATTAATCTTCGAAAACTTCGCATAATTTAAGTCATAAGTCATCAAAAATAACTTGCGATATGAAAATAAAATGAAACCTAAAATGATGAGTGAAATCAAAATCGATAAAATCATATCAGTCATGGTTGCTGTAAAGATATTTCCAACTAGCATGCTTTCAACGGATATATTAAATCCGCTACTTTTTTTGATAATAATTAAGCCAATCGCAAACGATATTGCAGAAACTAATCCTATAGCTGCATCACTATTGATCGTTTTTGAAGTCGATAGATACTTGATAAAAAGTGATGCCAGCATTACAAATGGAATTGCGATATATAAAGGTTGTTCGATAAATAAGATACCTAAAATTAAACCAGCAAAACTGACATGTGCTAATCCATCTGCAATCATCGCTTGTTGATTTAAGACCAAAAAAGGGCTTAATAAAGCCGCAGATAATGCTAATGAAATCCCGATGATTAGTGCATATTGAATAAAGTCATAACTTAAAAGATCAAGCATGATGGTGCCCCCTATGTTCAAAATCATGATACGCTTTATAAGTTCCAAAGAATTTAACCGTTTGATCGACATATATGACTTTGCAGTCTTCCTTAACTGCATCAGTTAAATCATGGGTTACATGGATAATGGTCATGTTTTTTTCTTGTTGAAATTGGTAGAGCATATGATAGAACTTTTCTCTAAAAGATGGATCAAGTGCAGAAGTAGGTTCATCCAAGATGAGTAGGTCAGGATCAGAAATTAAGGCTCGAATCAAAAAGACTCTTTGTTGTTGCCCACCGGATAAATAGGACATACTCGATTCAAATAAATGAGGGATCTCCATGATGTCTAACCAAGATTTGATAAGATCGCATTGAACTTTAGTCGGCTTTAGTTTCTGATGTTTCAAACCGCTGTAAATGACTTCACGAACCGTCATTGGTAGATTCAGTTTGGTATTTAACTTCTGTGGAAGATACCCCATTTGAATTGCATGATTTTCAATATGACCACTCGTAGGTTCTAATAAACCAACAAGCAGTTTTACTAGAGTCGTTTTTCCACTACCATTTGGTCCTATGATATGAAGCATTTCACCTGGCTTTAATTGAAAAGAAATGTTTTTTAAAACATTAAATTTTCCAAAACTTACTTCAATATCTTCATATTTAATCATTGTTACCTCCTGCTAGAGCTAATGTGATATGTAGAATGTTACGAGCGAATAAGGATGTATAACTTTCTTTGTTATTAAAATCTGTATTAGAAACGTTGTGATAAGCATGAAGTTCTAATAATTGAAGTTCATAATTTTCTTTACTCAGTGATTCAACAATCTTATTTGCAACTAAAGGTTCAATGAGTTCTTCAATCATTAAATAATGTGTGTCACTATTCTTAATAAGATTCATAAATGTAATCATTTCTGCAGATAAAGTATCTTGTTCAGGCTTAAAATCAGTATAAATTGAAACGATATTTAAATGGTATCTTTCAGCAAATAATCCTAAGGCATTATGACCAGCAAAATATAGCGTTTTATCTTTCCATCCATTAATTTCAATTAAAGTTTCAAATGATTCATGTAATTCATGAATCTCTTCAACATAAGCTTCCATATTGGATTGATAAAAAGCTTGATTTTCTGGATCGATTAAAATGATATTGTCATAAATGGCATGAATTAATTCAATGGCAATCAAAGGATCCACCCAATAGTGGATATCATGGTTATGATCATGATCATCGACTTCGAGATTGCTTGTTGAAAGCGATAAATGATCATCGTGAACTTCAACGAAAGAAGCTGATAAATCCATAATAATCGTGGACTCACCTGCCATCGATGAGGGATCTTTTAACCATTGATCAATTTCCAAACTTGTAAAGATGAACAATTTCGATTGATTAATTGCAATCCGATCCTTCGAAGTTACTTCATATTTATGAATTTCTTGACCTGGATTTACTAATAAACTAACCGTCATTTTATCTTTGACAATTGCCCGAGCAAAGTCATATTGAGGGAAAGCGGTTGTTACAATATCGGCATTTTTAGAAGATGTACAAGACATCAAAAAAATAGCACTTGATAAGATGAGAATTGAGTATAAAAATTTACGCATAAGCTGCACTCCTTTTTGCAAATGATTCGCAATTAAAGTATAACACATTTATCATTACTTGCAAATGATTCGCAACAAATTGGTTAAATTATGATAAATATCACTTAAAAAATGTTAATTTCATTGTAATACTAAGTATATAGTGTTATAATTAATAGCAGCATGAGTGGGATTGATGATTCCACTCAATTTTATTGAGGTAAGTATGAATTTAGAGCATTTAAAACAGAAATTAAATCAAATCTTAGAGGCTTATGATTTGAGAGTCTATAGTATTCGCACGAAAAAAGAGTTTGGAGAAAAGATTGTCGAAATCCTTATTGATACAGAAACCATGGATATCAATCTTTTAGAAAAGATCCATATGACTTATGTTGAATCTTTATCGGATGATGACTTGGATCCTGCTTATTATTTAGAACTCTCATCCTTAGGTGCAGAGCGTCCACTAAAGACAAAAGAAGATATTGAAAAAGCGATAGGAAAATATATTTATTTTGAAGCACCAAACATCAAAAACTATGGCACATTAATCGCATTCAATGATGATATAATGAAAATAGAAATAAACGACAAAGGTCGATTAAAACATATAGATGTTAAATTTGAAGCAGTTAAAAAAATGCGAACAGCGATTAGATTTTAGGAGGATCACATGATTAGTAAAGAGTTTTTTAAAAACATTGAATTAGTAGCTGAAGAAAAAGAATTATCACATGATCAAGTCGTCGAAGCTTTCGTCCAAGGGATGATTGCTGGATGTAAAAAAGCTCATGATGTGAGATCTTGTCGTGTAGAAATTAAAGAAGACAAATATGAAATTCTTGTCTACACACAGCATTTAGTCGTTGATGAATATAGCATTGATGCGGATAAGAATTACACACAAATCTTATTAGAAGATGCGAAAAAAATTAATGCTCGCGCCAAAGTTGGCGAGGTCATTGAACAAAAAATTGATCCAAAAGATTTTGGTCATTTCGCAGTCAGAGATTTTAAGAGTCGTCTAAACGAAACCTTAATCTCGATGCAAAAAGAAAATCTATACAAGCATTTTAAATCACATGAACACGAGATGATTAATGCACGTGTCATTGACATCGCAGACGATCATTACCGTCTAGATATAGGAAAAGATTTAACGACATTACTGCCTAAAAAAGAAGCACTTCCAAAAGATCATTTTCATGTCGGTGATCATATTAGAGTTTATGTTTCTGATGTTGAAATGAAAACAAAATGGCCAAAAGTTTTTGTTTCCCGTGCACATCCATCGTTAATCATCCGATTACTTGAAAATTATATTCCAGAAATCAAAGATGGTACGATTGAGATTATGGGTATCGCAAGAGATCCAGGAGACCGCACCAAAATTGGTGTGAAATCCAATGAACCTAAAGTTGACCCTATTGGCGCATGCGTTGGGGAAGGTGGATCAAGAATTCGTGAAATTGTAAAACAACTATCGGATGAAAAAATTGATTTATTCCGTTGGAGCGATAATGAAAAAGAATTGATTGCCAATGCATTACAACCTGCAGAAGTGATTGCAGTGACAAGAGTCAATCCTAAAGAAAAAACTGCACTTGCCATCGTTCCTGATGACCAACTCTCATTAGCGATTGGTAAACTTGGACAAAATGTTAAACTTGCTGTTCAAGCATGTGGATGGAGTATTGACATTAAGTCAGAAGCAATGGCACAAGGTGAGGGCATTCTCTACTAAGGAGGATAGTGATGAGTAAAATCAAAAAGATTCCACTTCGGACATGTGTTGTCACAAAAGAAGTTTTACCTAAAAAAGAACTCATTCGGATAGCCGCAACCAAAGAAGGTCAAGTGTCGATTGATTTCATTGGTAAAGCACCAGGCCGAGGGGCTTATATTAAATTTACAAAAGAAGTTATTTTACTTGCTCAAAAAACAAAAGCACTCGACAAAAAGTTAGAAGTTCCAGTTCCTGATGAAATTTATGTGGAACTGTTAAAGATTGCCAATGATTAACACGATTGGATTAGCGCATCGTGCAAGAAAAGTTGCGGTTGGAACTGATATGACCATTACACGTTTAAGAACAAAAAACGTGTTTCTCATTGTCTTAGCAACGAATGCATCACACACAACCAAGAAAAAAGTTTATGATAAGGCAAAGACCTATGGTGTTGAGGTTATCGAAATATTAAATTCCGATGAAATCTCAAGAGCTTTAGGCAAGGAAGACATCAAAGTGATTGGGTTAACCGACAGGGGGTTTAGTCAATTATTGATGAATCAGATAAGGAAGTGATTTTATGCCACAACAAAAAAAGAAATTTACGAATAATAAAAGACCAGGTAATCGACCGAAAGATAACCGGCAACCCAACGCACCTAAAAAAATCATCGTAGAGCCAAAAGAAAAGATTTTGACATACTATCCAGAAATGAATGTTGCGATGGTTGCTGAAGGTCTTGGATTAAGTAATGCAGCGATGATTAAAAAATTAATGGGACTTGGTTTGATGACATCCGTGAATCAAGTTATTGACCGTGAAACCGTTGAACTAATCGCACTCGAAGAAGGATACGAAATACAAGATGAAGTCATCACTGATGTCACACGCTATGATGAAATGGAACTTGTAGATGACCCTAAAGATATGAAAAAAAGACCACCAATCGTCACCGTTATGGGTCACGTTGACCATGGGAAAACAACACTACTTGATGCAATTCGCAAGTCAAGAGTCGTTGAAGGTGAAGCTGGCGGAATCACACAGCACATTGGTGCTTATCAAGTCGTACGAAATGGAGAACCCATTACATTCATTGACACTCCAGGTCATGCTGCATTTACAGAAATGCGTGCGCGTGGAGCTAAAGTGACCGATATTGTTGTTTTAGTCGTAGCCGCTGATGATGGTGTGATGCCTCAAACAATTGAAGCCCTAGATCATGCAAAAGCTGCAAAAGTTCCAATCATTGTTGCTGTCAATAAAATGGATAAAGCAAGTGCCAATCCAGATCGTGTCATGACGGAATTATCTGAAAGAGGACTAACACCTGAAGCATGGGGTGGAAATGTACCATTTGTCAATATTTCAGCACTTAAAAAACAAGGAATTGAGCAATTACTTGATGTGATACAACTCGTGAGTGAAATTGAAGAATTAACTGCGAATCCTTATCGATTAGCCAAAGGCACTGTTATTGAAGCTAGTCTTGATAAAGGCCGAGGAGCAGTCGCAACTCTCATTGTTGAAACAGGAACGCTTAAAATTGGCGATTATATCGTCATTGGAAATACTTATGGTAAAGTGAGAACAATGCAAGATGATTTAAAACGTCGTTATCAAGAAGCATTACCATCTCAACCGATTGAAGTAACTGGATTAAATGAAGTTCCTCAAGCTGGTGATATTTTCATGGCATTCAAAGATGAAAAAATTACCCGTCAAATTGCTTCAGAACGCCAATCAAGAGTGAAAGACGGCGAACAAAAAACCTTTAAAAAGACGTCGCTTGATACGATGTTTGGTGATTTAGAACAAACGACTAAAGAATTAAATATCATCATTAAAGGTGATGTACAAGGATCTATTGAAGCACTTAAAAACTTATTAGAGAAAATTGATATTGAAGGATTTCATGTAAATGTTGTAAGATCAACCGTCGGTGCAATCACTGAAAGTGATGTTACACTCGCAAATGCATCAAGTGCCGTGATCATTGGATTTAATGTGAGACCCACATCTGCTGTGAAGCATTTTGCTGATGAAAATGGTGTTGAAATTAGGCTTTATAACATTATTTATCGCGTTGCTGAAGATATTGAAGCAGCTTTAAAAGGTATGCTTGAACCTACCTTCGAAGAAGTTGTCACTGGGGAAGCTGAAGTTCGTGACATCTTTAAAGTTTCAAAAATTGGCACGATTGCAGGCTGTTATGTCACCAATGGTGTCATCAAACGTGATGCACTCGTTAGAGTATTACGCGATGGTATCGTTGTTTACGAAGGTAAATTAGCATCCTTGAAGCGTTTCAAAGATGATGCGAAAGAAGTAAGAACTGGATTTGAATGTGGATTATCGATTGAAAACTTTAACGACATTAAACCTGGAGATATTATCGAGGCATCCCAATTAAAAGAAGTCGAGGTGAAGTAATATGTCATCTGTTACGATTGAAAGACTTGCAAGTTTAATTCAAAGAGAATTAGCACCCATCGTTAACACCGAAGTGAAAGATAAGAGCTTTGGTTATATTAACTTAACCGAAGTGAAAGTCACTAAAGATTTATCGTTTGCGACGATATATTATACGATATTGTCAGATGATCCTAAAGTGATTGAACATGCGAAAGAAGCCATTGAAGAAAAAAAGGTTGTCATTCGGATGGAATTAGCGAAAAAGATTAAGAATATTCGTAAAATTCCTGACCTCATTTTTAAGTTTGATGAGGCATTAGCTTACGGCAATCATATTGATCGCCTTCTTAAAACAATAAAGTAACCTCGGTTACTTTTTTTGTTTCATGAGCATGGTATAATCATAGTGGGTGATCCAATTGTTTGCTGAAGTCATCGTCGATTTAAAATATCAAGAAAGTCATGCGTTTTATGATTATATCATACCGGAAAAATACCGGTCTTTTTTGGTACGCGGTATGCGTGTTGTGGTCCCATTTCAACATCAAACAAAATTAGGTGTTGTGACAAAGATCAAACACACAAGTGATTTAGCAACGAAAGAAATTGAAGAAGTCATCGATGCTTATCCTTCAGTTAGTGAAGAATTGTTTATATTTGCTGACTCGATTCAAAAACAATCAACTTATAGTTATGCCTCCATTTTTTATCAATTAATGCCTAAAGAACTTTTCATGAATTTCAAAAGAGTTGTTCATCAACTTAAACCAATCATTGACCTAGAGATTTCAACAAAATTCAATCGAGATGGTATATGGCGTTTAACGAAAAAAGATCAAATCTATTATCCAAAACTTAGAAAACTTAAAGAACAAGGTAGTGTTGATATTCAAGTTGAAGTCAGTAAATATGCAAATCCTAAGTTTGAAACAGTTTATCATTATCAACCAAACCATATCTATAAAAAAGCGTTTGATGAAATTGAAATTCTTCATCAATTTACTGAACATAAAGAGATTACCAGACGTGATCTTTTGGATCAAGGGCTTTCACCTTCACGCATCAATACATGGCTTAAGCATGAGGTTATAAAAGAAGAGAAAAGACGTGTGATCCGAGATATCAAACAAGTATTTCAATTAGAAAATAAAGCGATTTACCTCAATGATGAACAAACATATGCAGTTGAACAAATCGTCAATAGTGTCAATCGAAACCAACGATTTTTATTAAAAGGTGTGACAGCTTCAGGAAAAACTGAAGTCTACATCAAAGCCATTGAGAAAGTCATTGAAAAAGGAATGAAAGCATTAGTTTTAGTTCCAGAAATCATGCAAGTACCACAAATGGCACAACGATTAAAATCAAAGTTTAAAGAGGTTGCGATTTACCATAGTGGTTTATCAAAAGGTGAATCTCACGATGAGTTTGAACGAATCATTTCTGGGAAAGCTGATGTCATTTGTGGAACGCGAAGTTTAGGATCAATCCCGATTGATGATTTAGGATTAATTATTGTGGATGAAGAACATGATGCATCCTATATCCAAACAGACGGATTATATGTTGATACGAAGGCATTACTCATGCTAAAAAGTGACATTAATCACTGCCCAATTGTCTTTGGAAGTGCAACACCCAGTGTTGACATGATGTATCATGCAAAAAATCAAAAAGGATTTGAACTTCTTGAACTAAATGCTCCCTATGAAGGGAACTTGCCCGTTTTACATTTTGTTGATATGAAAGAAGAACTAAAACAAAAAAATACATCCATTCTTTCAAATCTATTAAAAAATAAGATTGAAGATCGATTAAAAAAGCATGAACAAATCATTTTACTTTATAATAAAAAAGGATATGCACCTTATGTCTTGTGTCGCGATTGTGGGTATGTACCTAAATGCCCCCATTGTGATGTTTCACTCACTTTTTATCAATCAAAAAATCGATTAAAATGTCATTATTGCGGATATGAAGAAACTTATGAAAAGACTTGCAAAGTATGTCAAAACCATCAAGTCAAAGAAGTAGGCATTGGCATTGAATATGTGGAATCTGTCATTAAAAAAACATTTCCTGAAGCACGTATATTAAGACTAGATAAGGAAATGACAAAGACTAAACATCAACATGAAATCATCTATTCAGAATTCAAAGACAAAAATGTAGACATTTTACTTGGCACACAAATGGTTTCAAAAGGTCTTGATTTTGACCATGTCTCACTTGTTGGGATTATACTTGCAGATACTTCATTTAGAGTCCCAGCTTATAACAGCCATGAACAAGCCTATATGTTATTTGCACAAGTTTCTCGACGTTCCAGTAGACATTTACAAGGCGAAGTTGTCGTTCAAGGCTATCAACTCGACCATCCGACACTCAAATGGTTAAAGTTAGGATATGATGTCTTTTATGAAGAAGCACTTCGTGAAAGAAAAATGTTGAATTATCCGCCATTTGCTAAAATATCCACGATTATTTTTGAAGGACATGCATTATTGAAGACATACCAAGAAGCCTTTCGAATGAAGAAACATTTGTTATCCTTAAACATTCAAGTTTTAGGACCGACTGAATCACTTCAAAAGAAGATACGTGATCAATTCAGGTTTAGCTTAACCATTAAACATCAAGATAAAGATCTAGAGCAAATCATGAAGTGTTTAAATGAATTTCAAAGTAAAGATGTCTTGGTATCATATTATCCAATGATTGAAAGGTGATGTGCATGAAAATCGTATTTTTAGGAACACCAGAGTTTGCAGTACCAAGCTTGAAGATGCTGCATGAAAACCATGAAGTTTTATTGGTTGTCACACAACCAGATCGTCAAGTTGGACGAAAAAAGGAGATGGTCAAATCACCGGTAAAGGTCTATGCAGAACGTGTGAATTTACCGATTTTTCAGCCTGAAAAAATTAAAAAAGATGATCAAAGAATTATCGATTTGAAACCAGATTTAATCATCACAGCTGCATATGGACAAATGTTATCTAATCGCTTATTAGAAAGCACAAAAGCCCTAAATGTTCATGGTTCTTTGCTCCCAAAATATCGTGGAGGAGCACCTATTCAATATGCTTTATTTGATGGTCTTGAAGAAACGGGTGTTACGGTCATGTATATGGCACCAAAGATGGATAGTGGTGATATTATAAAACAAGAAAAAGTGATGATTAACAAAGATGATAATTATAAAACGTTAATGTTACGAATGAGTTTTGCAGGTGCGAACCTCTTAAGATCTGTCCTTGATGATTTAAATCGTGGAATTGAAGATCGTATACCACAAAATGAAGATGATGTAAGTTTTGCATATACGATTAAAAGAGATGATGAATGGATTGATTTTAATGACGATGCTAAACGTATTGTAAATAAAATCCGTGGACTATCTCCAGAACCAGGTGCAAGTTCAATAATTCATCAAATAACTGTGAAGTTTTATCAAGCAAAAATTAGTGATATAATGGAACATAAAGAACCT
The DNA here is from genome assembly GCA_002422135.1 of Acholeplasmataceae bacterium UBA6181. Classification (GTDB taxonomy): domain Bacteria; phylum Bacillota_I; class Bacilli_A; order Acholeplasmatales; family Acholeplasmataceae; genus UBA6181. Next base: position 5,084 of record DITP01000063.1, on the reverse strand, counting down.
GGAGTTGTCTTATCTGTTGATAAAAAGCTCTTAATTCAAGCGAACGATGGCGTGATTGAAATTCTTGAGCTTCAAGTCGCTGGGAAAAAGAAAATCGATGCTAAGGCATTTCTCAATGGTCAACAGGTCATCAAAAAGGGTGACCGATTTCAAAAAGGAGAATAATCATGTCCGACAAAAATGCAAAAAAATTGCTATTTACGCGACAAGAAATGTTTGAACTTAACAAAAAGATTTTAATGAAGCGTGGAGTTTCGATTGAATCAATAGCAGAAATTAGTTACCAACAACAATCAAAGTACACAACGGATATTTCACGTCAAATTTGCTTAGAATCTGTGGAAAAGATTTTATCACTTCGTGATGTTTTCCATCATGTTCAACTTGCATGCGAAATTGATCGCCTAGCTGAACAAGGAAAATTTGAAGGACCAATCCAAGATATTATTTACGCAGATCTTGGCTTATTTGGGATTGATGAAACTATGGGATTAGATGTATCTGGTCTTTATGGGACAATTGGACAAACCAATTTTGGTGACATTGATGTCAACAAACATGGGATTGTCAAACGTTTAAATGAAGCTGGTAAAGAAGAAGGCATTTGTCATACATTTTTAGATGACATCGTGGGTGCAATTGCAGCAGCAGCTTCAACTCGAGTTGCCCAAGTCATGAATGAAGAAATTGCGAATGAAGAAATTGGTGTCACTCGACTTTCAATTTTTGACTTATAAATGATAAAGGATGATTAAATGAATCAGGAAAAAGAAGGTAAAGGAAAGAACATTCACGCTTTCAGCAAGAATTTTTTTGCGCGTTTTTTTGGTTTTGAGCGTGGGATTGACATCACCAATGATGTTGAAGTTCTTTATCGAAGAAATATTGTCATAAAAAATATTATTTTCGTATCGAATATCATGTATTCCGTGATTCTTTTTATCCTTTCGATATCAGTTGAAGGATCGGTTGCTGATTGGGTTGTCACCTTTATTGCTTTTCCTTTGACTTATGTCATCAATAAGTTTTTAAAGAAACTCATTTTTCTAGATAAAGAAGATAAGACAAAACAAAATGTTGCAATGTATGTTGCAGCATTTTATATGTTTTTATCTGCGATTTTAATGTATGCAAGACTCTATCAAAAAGAATATTTTGAAACGGGAGCTTATATTTTAATTTATTATGCCTTAGTGGTTATTTCTTTATATCAAGAAAAAAAATTATTAAGCAGTATTTTTCAAATTTTATTGGCCATTCTAACGGTCATTCATTTCATATGGACGTATAATTTTCATGCACTTGTCAATGGTCAATCGATGATGGAATTCTTACCAATCTTTGTGACATTACCTGAGTTTGCAGATATATTGCTTAGAACATTACTTTTTATCTTATTTTATTTTGTCCTATATGCGATTGTCTCCATGGGACAATATATGCAAGAAGAGCGAAAGAAAGAATTGATTAAAAGAAGACAAGTTCAAAGTGATTTTACGCATATTGTCGGTAACTTATTTTCTGTGGTTTTATCCAGTTCTCACGTGTTAATGGATCAAGGTCACGCACATCGTGTGAATCATATGAGTAAAAAGATTAGTGTTTTATATGGAATGTCTTATGAGGATACACAGAAACTTGAATCATTTGCTTTAGTCCATCTAAAGTTTCCAGAAATTAAAATGCTTTTGCATGAACAACCATCTCAAGATGAAAAGTCTTATGAAATTTTAAGAGAAAAAACTGAGCTTGGTGCGAAAATCGCTAAACGCATTCAGCTTGCTCAAAAGTGTATTGATCTAACACGTTCAGCGCTTGAAGAAACACTCGATGATAAGTTGATTGCAGAAATGAATCACATTCAACCTGAAATTGAAAGTCAAGTAATTTTACTCTCAGACTTATATTTAACCCTACGTGATCCAAAACCTTATAAGCGCCCATTAACACATGTAATGGTCATGAAGCTTTTTAATGGAGAACTCGGAAAATGTTTTGATGAAAATCTCTTGTCCCGCTTTACAAAATTTCATGAAGATTTTTCAGAATTATATCGCAACATTTAAGGTAAATCTCTTGACTATCTAAGGTTTATCATGTATGATATGAGCGGTATAAACAAAATAGATATACTTATTCAGAGCTATCGAGGCCAGTGACCGATGACGTAGCAGCAACCTACTTAAATTAGGTGCTCACCACGAGGGGGTAACCCATCAATAAGGAAAAACCGAAATGAGCGCTTTTCCTTGGGAAAGCGATTTTTTTTATGAAAGGAAAGAGGATTATGAAAAGATTATTTAGCAGTGAATCTGTCACAGAAGGACATCCAGACAAAGTCGCAGATTTTATTTCTGATTCAATTCTTGATGCATGTTTAGCACAAGATCCTGAATCCAGAGTGGCATGTGAAACCGCAGTGACCACAGATTATGCGTTATTATTTGGTGAAATTACTACCAATGCAGAACTCGACTTCGATAAAATCGTCAAAGAAGCCATTAGAACCATTGGTTATGATAAAAAAGAATACGGGTATAATGCAGATACCGTTGAAGTTAATGTATTAATCAAGCCACAATCACCAGACATTGCGATGGGTGTTGATGAAACAGAACATAAAGAACAAGGTGCTGGTGACCAAGGCTTGATGTTTGGCTATGCTAATACGGATACCATTGAGTTAATGCCACTGCCTATTTATTTATCTCATCGTTTAGCGGAACGTTTAAGCTATGTGAGAAAACAAGGGATTATCAAAGGACTTCGTCCAGATGGTAAAACTCAAGTCACCGTTGAATATAACGAAAAGAATCAACCAGAAAGCATTCATACAGTTGTATTATCGACACAACATGATGAGTATTGGAAACAAGAAGATCTCAAGTTAGCGTTAATGGAACATGTTATCTTACCTGTCATTGGTACTTATGATACAGAAAACACCATTTATCAAATTAATCCAACAGGGCGTTTTGTGATTGGGGGACCACATGGAGATGCTGGACTCACTGGTCGTAAAATTATTGTGGATACATACGGTGGATATGCACGTCATGGTGGTGGTGCATTTTCTGGTAAAGATCCATCAAAAGTAGATCGTAGCGCAGCCTATATGGCGAGATATATTGCAAAAAATATTGTCGCTTCTGGAATTGCTGATCAATGTGAAATCCAAATTGCATATGCCATTGGTATTGCAGAACCGGTAAGTTTGTACATTGATACATTTGGAACTGAACGAGTAGAACTCGCAAAAATTTATGAAGCAGTGTATCGAAATTTCGATTTAAAGCCTAAAGGAATTATCGATACATTAGATTTAAAAAAGCCAATTTATAAAAAAACAGCTGCTTATGGTCATTTTGGCCGGAATGAGCCAACTTTTAGTTGGGAAAAGACGGATAAGATTGCAATTTTTAGAGAACTATTATAAAATAAAACCGGTGATTATATGGACAAACTTCAAGCGTTAGAAGAAAAACGCTTAACTATCGTCAAGGCATATAAAAAAGAACAACTAATTGGCATTATTCTTTTAGTCATTGGCGTTGTAAGTTTTATCATCGGATTATTAAGTGAGTTAACACCACTTTTAGTGATTGGAATTATTTTGTTTGTGATTGCTACCTATTTTTTTGGAAAAGCACGCAATCATCATAATACTTTTAGACGCGTCATTAAAAAAGAACTGATTACTTCAATCTTGGAAGACCAATTTGAGTCAGTTTCATATAAACCTGAACTTATGATTAATGTTTCGAGAATTAATCAAGCCGGCTTAATCAAACGTCCAGATAAACATGATGGTGAAGATTATATAACTGGTATGTATAAAGGCGTTAAATTTGAAGTTTCAGATGTAAATTTAAAAGAGCGTCATGAAACTAGAGATTCCAATGGGAATCGTACAGTGACCTATGAAACATATTTTAAAGGTCGTTGGTACATTTATACCTTTGAGCGTAAGTTTAATGATGTATTAAAAATCGTTGAAGGACGTTTCAACTCAGCCGATAAACGTGGATTAATTAGTATCGAAACTGAGAGTATTCAGTTTAATAAAAAATATCAAATTTATGCATCAAATCAAGAATATGCTTTCTATCATATCACTTCATCGATGATTGAAAAACTTCTAGAACTCGAAGCACTTCATCGAGGAACCATTCAATATTGTTTCATGAATAACGAACTTCATATTGGTGTCAATGATAACCATGATTATATGGAACTATCATTGAAGAAACCAATTAATGAAGTTTCAATGAAAGATTTTATGGCAGATATTGATCTTATTCCCGCAATCATTAATGAGTTGCGGTTAGATAGTCAAAAGTTCAAAAGTATGAACTAGAAAGGAATTAAATATATGGAACCTATTTATATTGTATTAATTATTGTAGGCGTCGTTCTTTTGATGATTTTATTTTGGGTTATTAGTGAAATCAATAGTTTTCGTCGCATGCTTGTTAAGATTGATGAATCAGAATCCTCAATTGATGTTGCACTAACAAAACGTTTTGATCTCTTATCAAAAATGTTTCAAGCTGCAAAAGGCTACATGAAGCATGAAGCTGAAACTTTACAAAAAGTTGTGGCGATGCGTCAACCAGCACATGGTGCTCCAATTGAAGAAAAACAAGCGTTTGCGAATGAATTAACTCGTGGTTTACAAGCCATTAATGTTGTCGTTGAACAATATCCTGATCTAAAGGCATCACAAAATGTTCTAAAACTTCAAGATGCTACACTCGAAGTTGAAGAAAACTTGCAAGCTTCTCGTCGTGTTTACAATTCAAACGTTTCATATTACAACCAAAAAGTAGTTGTTTTCCCTAGCAACATCATTGCGAAATGGAAGAATTTTGAAAAACGTGCATTCTTTGAAGCTGAAGCATTGAAAAGAGAAGACGTTAAATTTGATTTTTAATCACTATATATTTTAAATAAAGTAATCGGGAAACCGATTATTTTTTTATGTTTTTTAGATTGTGTGATTTATGCTTGAATCATCTGAATCGCTTGTAAATAAGGGCTTATTATAGTAATATAACCTGACTTTTGCAGTATGATAACACAAA
>DITP01000066.1 GCA_002422135.1 Acholeplasmataceae bacterium UBA6181 | reverse complement strand
AGGACGTTTTTTTTTAGAGATAAAGGAGTGTAAAAATGATATCTGATAAATTAACATTAATGAAAGAAAGAGCACTTGAATCGATTCAAGGCGCGCATGATTTAACGATGATTGAAACGGTGAAAAATCAATATTTAAGTAAAAAAGGTGAGATTAGTTTACTCATGGGTGAACTAAGAAACTTAAACGTTGAAGAAAGACCTGCGTTTGGTCAAAGAGTCAATCAGTTGAAGCTTGAAGTCGAACAAGCACTCTATGATAAAAAAGCGCTTCTTGAAGAAGAAGCTTTATTAGAATCACTTAAAAATGAAAAGATTGATGTCACCTTGCCAGGGGTCAAGCTTTATCAAGGTTCGATTCATCCATTAAATCAAGTGATTGAAGATGTGGAAGACTTCTTTATTGGCTTAGGGTATGAAGTGGCTGAAGGTCCTGAACTTGAAAATGATCATTATAATTTTGAAATGATGAACCTCGATAAAGATCATCCAGCCCGTGCGATGCAAGACACTTTTTATACCGATGAAACGCATTTATTAAGAACGCATACGTCCCCTGTACAAGCGAGAACGATGCTGGATAAAAAGGGAAGTCCTTTAAGAATTATTTGTCCTGGGAAAGTTTACCGGAGAGATGATGATGATCCGACTCATAGCCATCAATTTATGCAAATTGAGGGTTTAGTCATCGATCATCATATTCAATTTGCGAATCTAAAAGATGTGTTATTAAAACTGGCCCAACACTTATTTGGTAAAGAGCGTGTGATTCGTCTTCGTCCTTCATATTTCCCATTTACAGAACCTTCCGTGGAAGTCGATGTATCCTATGTCAAAAAAGATGGCACGATTGGTTATATTGAAGTCTTAGGTGCAGGACAAGTTCATCCGAATGTGCTTAAGATGGGTGGCTATGATCCAAGTAAGTTCCAAGGGTTCGCTTTTGGGATTGGAGTTGAGCGTATCGCCATCTTAAAATATGGGATTGATGATATCCGTCATTTCTATCAAAATGATTTGCGTTTCTTAGATCTATTCAAGGGGGTTAACCGATGAAAATCACCGAAACTATGCTTAAAAATTTCATTGATGTCCCACAAAACATCTTGGAGTTAACCAATCAAAAAATCATTGAAGTTGAATCATTTGGAAAATTAAATGATTCAACGAATTTAGTCATTGGTCATGTGCTGACGTGTGAAGATCATCCGAATTCAGATCATCTTCACGTGACAACCGTTGATATAGGGGATCGTATTGAACACATTGTTTGTGGTGCATCGAATGTAGCGAAAGATCAATATGTCATCGTCGCTCAAGTCGGAACGATTTTACCGGGTAATTTTGAAATCAAATCTTCAAAAATTAGAGGAGAATTATCGAACGGCATGATTTGTTCACTCCAAGAATTAGGCTTTGAAGATAAAATGATTCCTGAAGCTTTTAAAGATGGGATCTATGCATTTGATCAACCTCAAGAAATTGGAAAGCCAGCCCTTGAAGTTCTAGGACTTGAAGGATGGGTGATGGAATTAGGTTTAACACCAAATCGTGGCGATTTATTATCAGTTTTAGGATTTGCAGAAGATGTCGCATCCATGACAAATCAAAAGGTAAAAACTCGATCATTTAAGATTAAAGAAGATCAAAAAGATAATCCCATCAACGTCAAAATTGACACGAAACATTGTACATCCTACCATGCACGAGTCTTTGAGAATGTTACCATTAAAGAATCACCTTGGTGGTTAAAAAATTCACTCATCGCACAAGATATTAAGCCGATGAATAATGTCGTTGATATTAGTAACTATGTGATGATTGAATATGGCACACCACTCCATATGTTTGATTTTGATAAATTAGATTCTAAAGAAATTGTTGTAAGGAATGCTAAAAAAGGTGAAATGGTTAAAACCTTAGATGGTATCGATCGCGTTTGTGAATCTTCGGATGTCTTAATCACGGATGGTAAAAAACCTATCGCGATTGGTGGTGTCATGGGTTTAGAAAATTCGATCATTGATGACCATACGAAAAGAGTCGTTTTAGAAGCGGCACGTTTTGATCCAAAATCGATTCAAATGACATTGAAGCGTCTCAACTTAAAGTCTGATGCTTCCCTAAGATTTGAACGCGGAGTTGCTCAAAATCGCGTGTTATTGGGCTTAGAGCGTGCAACTGAACTCTTAGTCGAGTTAGCGGGTGCGACCGTTTTAAACGGCATTTCATCTGTGATTAAAGAAGAATTAATGCCGGTTACAATCGAGATTGGAAAAAACGACATTCAAGAGGTCTTAGGAATTGATTTATCTGATCAAGACTTGCAGGCTTATTTTGATCGTTATCGTTATACGTATCAAGTTCACAAGGATTCATATAAGATTAATCCACCCCTTGATCGTCCGGATTTATGTATCCCTGCTGATATTGTAGAAGAGATTGCCAGAATATATGGTCTTGATCAAATCCCAATGAAAGAAATCATCGCACCCATGGCCGGTAAATTATCGCATAAACAAAAACGTCTAAGATCGATTCGTCATCATTTAGCAAGTCTCGGATTTCATGAAATTATCACCTATAGTTTGATTGCTCCAGAGGTGGTGCATCACTATCAAGACTTAGGGGATCCTGTATCTGTGATTATGCCACTCTCTGAAGATAAGAAGACCCTTAGACAAAGCTTAGTTCATGGGTTATTAGAAACGATGAGTTATAATCAAAACCGTCAAAAAGATGATGTGGCAGTCTTTGAAATTGGAAACACATTTACAAAGAAACATGAAGATTTATATTTAAGTATTGGGATGAGTGGGGCATGGCTTAAAAACCCATGGAAGAATTTGAGTTTAAAACCTGATTATTTCTTACTAAAAGGCATTTTAGATCATGTATTTGAACCACTTGGTGTGAAGTTTAGCTATGAAGCTACCGATGAAATTAAAGCGTATCATCCGTACCGTCAAGCGAAGATTATGTATCAAAAGGAACCAATTGGATACATCGCTGAAATTCATCCTTTAGAACAAAAACGATTGAATCTTGAAAAAACTTATGTTTTAGAGTTGAATTTATCAAAGGTCTTAAAACATGAAGAAGCATTTAGTTATCAAGCACCTTCGAAATTTCCAAGTGTCACGAGAGATTTAGCGATTTTAGTCGATGAAAACTTAAATGCGGATGAGATCATTGAGATCATCAAACAAACGGTAAAAAAACAATTATCAGACATTCATGTCTTTGATATCTATCAAGGCGACCACATTGAAAAGGGATTTAAATCGATCGCGTTTAGTTTAACCTTTAATGATTCTAATCAAACATTAAAGACTGAAGATGTGGATTTACTCATGAAAAAGATCATGGGAAGATTAGCATTTCAGTTTAAAGCAGTCCAAAGAAGTTAAACCTGAGATTATCAGGTTTTTCTTATGAAATCAATCGGCTTTCATGTATAATGATTACGGGTGATCATATGTTAATTTACGACTTAACGCACGAAGAGTTAATCGAATTTATGCTGAAAAATGGGCATAAAAAATATCGTGCAGAACAAATCTGGCAATGGCTTTATAAACAAAAGGTTGAAACCTTTAGAGAAATGAATAATTTGCCAGAAGATATTATTGAATTATTAGAGAGTAACTTTAAAATTAAAGCTTTAGAACTCGTGTTAAAGCACATCAGTGCAGATGGCACGATTAAAGCATTATATAGCTTGCATGATGGGCATTTAATTGAAAGTGTTTTAATGAAACATCATTACGGTAATAGCATTTGTGTGACGACACAAGTCGGCTGCAATATCGGCTGTTCTTTTTGTGCATCAGGATTACTCAAGAAAAAAAGAGATATGACAAGTGGGGAAATTCTCGCACAAATCATTGAAACCGAACGTATTTTAAAAGATCGGATTGCTTATGTGGTGGTGATGGGAATTGGTGAGCCCTTTGATAATTATGATGAGCTCATGAAATTCTTATATACGATCAATCACCCTAAGGGTCTAGCCATTGGTGCGAGACATATTACCGTATCCACGAGTGGGATTGTACCTAAGATTAAAGAGTATGCCCATATGGGATTACAAGTTAATTTAGCGATTAGCTTACATGCTCCGAATAATGAAATTAGAACGAAGTTGATGAAGATTAATCAAGCTTATCCGGTTGAAGAAGTGATTGGCGCGATTAAATATTATTTATCGGTTGCTAATCGCAGAGTGACGATTGAATATATCTTGATTGATGGTGTCAATGACACCGTAGAAACTGCATTAGAACTTGCAAGAGTTTTAAGAGGACTGAATGTTTATGTCAATTTAATTCCTTATAATGAAGTCTTAGAAGCTCCTTATAAAAGATCAAGCTCAGAAAATATGCAAAACTTTTATGATGTGCTCATGAAGCATAAGATTCAAGTGACCTTAAGAAAAGAACAAGGGCATGATATCAATGCGGCATGTGGGCAACTTAGAAGCCAACATTTGAAGTAGGAGGGTGCTTTTGAAAAAAGGATTTATTAAAAAGCAAATTTCAAATCAATATACGATCATTGATCATGAGACTAAGAAAGAGTTTATCGCCTCAGCGAGAGGAAAGCTCAGATATGTCAAATTGGAGAGTGAGAGTTCGTTTAATCGTCAAAAGACGATGAAAACGAAGATTGAAAAGACGATTACACAAATCAGTCCAAAAGTTGGGGATAACATTTTATATGCTGACCTAGAAGGTCATACGTATATTGAAGAGGTATTACCGAGAAAAAATGATTTGGAACGTCCAGATGTCGCGAATATTGATCAAGTGTTACTCATCTTTTCAGCGATTAAACCAGAGTTTAGTTTTGTTTTATTGGATAAATTTTTAATTATCATGCATCAACAAAACTTAACACCAGTCATCGTTATCACAAAAATTGATTTAATCGAAAAAGAAAAGTTTGATTGGTTAAAAAAACAAATGGATTACTATATCAAGATCGGTTATGATGTCTATTATGTCAATAGTAAAGAACGCATCGGTATTGATGTCATGAACGATATATTTAAAGATAAGATTACCGTATTAGCAGGACAAACCGGTGTCGGGAAATCCACATTATTAAATGCGTTTATCCCAGGACTTGAATTAAAGACACAAGAGATATCGGATGCCTTGGGGCGTGGAAAGCACACGACAAGGCATACAGAACTCTATGAGTATAAAGAAGGATATATTGTCGATACCCCAGGTTTTTCGAAGATTGAATTTCAAATCTTTGATGAACGAGAATTAAAGGACTATTATGCTGATTTTAAAGATCGTTCATTAGGGTGTAAGTTTAAGAATAAATGTGTGCATATCTCTGAACCAGGCTGCGCGATTAAGGGTGCCTATGAAAATCATGAGATGATCTCTTCGAGATATGAGAATTATCTTCAGTTTTTTGATGAGATTAAGCATCAAAAAGAAAAATACTAGGAGGGCTTTTTATGTTGATTGCACCATCGGTATTAACCGCTGATTTTTCAAACTTAAAAGAAGAATTAAAAACGATTAAAACCGCAGATTATCTTCATTTAGATATTATGGATGGACACTTTGTTCCAAATATCTCTTTTGGATCCCATATTTCAAAGATGATTGCTGAAGCGACGGATTTAAAACTTGATGTCCATTTGATGGTCACTGATCCACTCAAATGGATTGATGATTTTTCGTTTCCTGAAGTAGAATATATCACCATTCATTTAGAAGCGAATGATCTAGATCAAACGATTGAAAAGATTAAAAAGAATGGGAAAAAAGTCGGTTTATCGATTAAACCGAATACACCCGTAGAAAAGCTTTTTCCTTATATCCATCAATTTGATCTAGCACTCATTATGACGGTTGAACCTGGGTTTGGTGGGCAAAAGTTTATGGAAAATCAAATGTCTAAAGTCATTGAACTTAAAACATTAAGAAAAACCACCCAAACGAACTTCTTGATTGAAGTTGATGGGGGAATCAATTTAGAGACGATTAAAGTTTGTGAACAAGCTGGTGTGGATATTGCAGTGGCTGGAAGCTATCTCTTTAATTTAAAAGATCGAGCAAAGGGGATTTCTGACTTAAAACAATGCGGAGTATAATCATTTGTCATCCGGTCCCAAAGGATATTAAAAGACTGGTTAGAATTGAAGAAGATGATTTTGTCATTGCAGTTGATCAAGCTGTAAGTGATTGTTACAAACAACGGATTAGAATTGATTTAGCCGTTGGTGATTTTGATTCGCTCAAAAATGAGGGATTATTAAAAAAACTAGACGTGTTAAGATTAAATCCAGTAAAAGATGTCACGGACACTTATCAAGCGTTAGTGGAAGCTAAAAAGAAAGAACCTGATGATATTTATATGATTGGTGGAATTGGGGGACCAAGGATTGAACATTTTATCGTGCATACAATGTTTTTTAATGAGTTTCCCAATCTGATCATTAAAGATGAACGTAGTACTATTCGGTTAGTCACCGAGGGCACTTACCGAATAAAGGGTGATGAACGGTTTATTTCGCTTTTTGCTTATCCGATTGCTAAACTATCATTAACGCATTTTAAATATGATTTAGAGCGTTACTTGCTTAAGACCTATGATCCACTTTGTATTAGTAATGAGATTTTAAAAGAAGAAGCGATTATGACGATTCATGAAGGAAAAGTCTTAATGGTTCAATCAAATAAATAAAAAAGGCCGGTTGGCCTTTATTATTTTTGATTAAACGCGTTCGAGTTTATTTTTCTTAAGTGCACGAGCGGATACTTTAACTTTAATAATGTTGCCGTCTTCGTCTTTAATGCGCACGGTTTGAAGGTTTGCCTTCCACATGCGACGTGTCGCGTTTAATGCGTGACTTCTTTTATTTCCAAAAGTCGTCGTTTTTCCTGTTACATAGCATTGAGCCATCGTTTTCACTCCTAACTGCACAATTTAATGTAACATAAAAAAACATAAATTGCAATCTAAAAACAAAGAAAGCAATAAATATTTTTTATGACTGTAACTAAAGCCCA
>DITP01000012.1 GCA_002422135.1 Acholeplasmataceae bacterium UBA6181 | reverse complement strand
AAAATGCCTTTTATTTTAGTATAATGCTAGTAGCATGATAGGAGTGATAATGATGTTACAAATCGCATGGTGGTTATTAGTCATCATCATCGTTGGTGCAATCCTTGTTGGTGGTGTAGCCGGATTCTTTATTTCAAGAGCTTGGTTCAAGCGTTATCTTGAAAAAAATCCACCGGTCAACGAAGCAATGATTCGTGAAATGATGCGTCAAATGGGCCGTACGCCTTCTGAAAAACAAGTACGTCAAATACTTGCATCAATGAACCAATATAAGACAACGAAGTAAAAATGGCATAACACATTTATGTCTTTTTTTCTATCGAAGGAGCCATATGAAAAAACAAGATTTTTATGATATCGCACATGTTGCGCATGACACCGGAAGAATGATTGAGAGTTACATGATTAAGTACCTTCTAAAAGAAGTTAGTGGCGAAGACGTAATAAAAGAACTTAGTCGATTCCAAAATAATGATGGTGGATTTGGCCATGGACTTGAGCCGGATTGTTGGAATCCATTTTCATCGCCGATTCAAACGCAGTTTGCTATGGGATATTTGCGATTAATAGAGTTTGATAAAAACGATGAAGTCATCAATAAAATGATGAAATATCTAGAAAAAACTTACGATCAAAAACTTAGAAAGTGGCATTTATTGTTACCTTCAAATGATCATTATCCACATGCTCCATGGTGGAGTTATCGTGAATATAAAGAAGATTATAATCCATCAGCATCTATTGCTGGATTCATTATAAAATATGGAAAACCTAAAACTAAAAGCTTAAAATTTGCTTTAGAAGTTGCTTTTGATGTCATGGAAGATTTAATGAAGAATCGAATCTCAAAAGAACCACATGAGTTATCGAGTCTCATTGATTTATTTGATGATGCCAGTGAGTTCTTTAAAACACATCATAATTTTGAAATAGCAAAAAATATTTTGATTAATTTAATAGGTGAAGTCATAGAAAAAGATCATGAAAAATGGTTTTCATCTTATGTCACAAAACCATCTGTGCTCATTCATTCAAAAGAATCTATAGGATATGAAAAATACAAAGATTTACTTCATTTAGAATTCAGAGAAGCCATGAACCATCGAAATGAATTTAAAATTTGGCCAGTAACATGGACATGGACAGAATACCTCAATGTTTTTAACGAAGCTAAAGAAATATGGGGAAGTATAATCGCTTTAAAATATTTATATTTAATGCAACATAATATAGAAGAATGAGGAACCCTATTCGGATTCCTCATTTTTATGTTTTCTTCTTTTGGGTGAAAACCTAAATTCTGTGCCTTTTCTTAAACGCTCGTAATTTAATTTATGCCGGTTGACAATGAGAAAGCCTAAGAAAATAATGACTGCAAAATCCATGATTCTTGTCGGTAAATTATAGTTGGGATGTTCATAAAAAACGCGAATCGCAAAATAAATAAAGATCACACCTGCAGAGAAGGTCGAAGCTACAGAAACATAGCGTGTAATTAAAAATACTATTGAGAATACGATAATAATCGCAACTGCGACCCATGGTTCAATCGCAAAGATCATGCCACATGAGGTTGCGACTGCTTTTCCACCTTTAAACTTAAGATAGACAGGATAGACATGACCTAAAACTGCTGCTAATCCATAAAGTGATGAAAAATTTAAATCATAGGGGCCGACTAAAAACAAACTAGGATCATTAATCAATCGAACGATGATAATGATAATTGAGCCTTTTAACATATCAAAAATAAAAGCGAAAATGCCATATTTGAATCCTAAAACTCTCACTGTGTTGGTTGCACCTGTGTTTTTTGAACCATGTTCACGGATATCAACGTTCAAAAAGATCTTTCCGATTAAAAGACCAAAGGGAATCGATCCAATTAGATAAGACAAAATTAGAAAAAATATAACCATCATGGTTGTCATTGTGTCACCTCGTACTTTACTATTATATCATCATTATTTTAGGAGTAAAAGTAAAAAAGAAAACATAATCATCGATTGAGTTTGACCCTATTTTTTGGTATAATGAAAGCACTTAAATAAGTTGGTGATGACGTGAATAAACAAATCAAAAATTATGATGAAAAATCGATTCAAATCCTTGAAGGTTTAGAAGCAGTTCGTAAACGACCTGGGATGTATATCGGTTCAACTGACCAAAAGGGACTACATCATCTCGTTTGGGAAATCATGGATAATGCAATCGATGAAACATTAGCTGGTTTTGGCAATGAGATTACATTAATCATTAAAGCGGATAATAGCATTGAGATTTCAGACAACGGTCGTGGGATGCCATATAAAATGCATGCTTCAGGTCGACCGACTACTGAAATCATTTTTACTGTTTTACATGCGGGTGGTAAATTCTCTGATGAGAGTGGTTACAAGGTCGCTGGTGGACTTCATGGTGTTGGATCTTCAGTCGTGAATGCACTTTCGCAGTTCTTGGAAGTTACGATATATCGTGATCAAGGGATTTGGCGACAACGCTTTAGTGATGGTGGATCAAAGATAAGTTCAATTGAACGTATTGGTGAAACGAAAAAGACAGGAACGACAGTTTGGTTTAAACCGGATCCTAAGATTTTTTCAACGACCTTATTTCAATATGATTTGATTAAAGAACGCTTAAGAGAAGCGGCTTTTCTGATTAAAGGATTAAAAATCAATTTAATTGATCAAAGAAATCCCCAAAAAGAAACCTTTAAATATGACGAAGGCATTAGAGCATATATTGAATTTTTAAATAAAGACAAAAATGGGATTCATGATATTTGTGTGATTGAAGGACTTTATCAAGCAGAATCAAAGAAGAAAAAAATGATTGAACTTGAGATTGCCATGCAATTCACTGAAGCATATCAAGAAAATATTTTGTCATTTGTAAATAATGTACGCACCAAAGATGGTGGGACTCATGAAATAGGATTTAAATCAGCTTTGACACGTTCCATTAATGATTATGCAAGAAAATATGGCTTATTAAAAGATAGAGATCCTAACTTAGATGGATCGGATATCCGTGAAGGATTAACTGCAATTATATCGCTACGTATTCCTGAAGATATTCTAGAATTTGAAGGACAAACCAAAGGAAAACTTGGAACTCCAGAAGCACGAAATGCAACCGATCAAATGGTTTATGAAAAGATGACAACTTACATGGAAGAAAATCGTGAAGTGGCATCTAAAATCATTAATCGTTCTTTAATGGCTCAACGAGCAAGAGATGCTGCGAGAAGAGCACGTGAAGAAGCGAGAAATGGTAAAACAAAATCGAAAAAAGAAGTTACTTTGTCTGGGAAGTTAACACCAGCACAAGGAAAAGAAAAATTCTTGAATGAACTCTTTTTAGTCGAAGGTGATTCTGCCGGTGGATCGGCAAAACAAGGACGAAACCGGAAATATCAAGCGATATTACCGCTTCGTGGGAAAGTCATTAATACCGAAAGAGCTCCATTAGATACGATTTTAAAGAATGAAGAAATCGCAACCATGATTCATACCATTGGTGCGGAGTTTGGTGCTGATTTTGATCTAAAAAAATGTAATTATGGAAAGATTATTATCATGACAGATGCGGACACTGATGGTGCACATATTCAAGTGCTTTTGATTACTTTCTTTTTTAGATATATGCGTCCATTGATTGAAGATGGTAGATTATATATTGCACAACCACCTTTATATAAACTCGCAAAGAAAAAAGGTAAAAAAGAAGAAGTGATTTATGCATGGTCAGATGAAGAATTAAAAGCAGTCATCGATGATTCACCCTATACTTTACAACGCTATAAAGGCTTAGGAGAAATGAATGCCAACCAATTGTGGGAAACCACGATGGATCCTGATAAACGTGTGTTAATCCAAGTGAAACTGGATGATTTTTCAGCGTCCGATAAACGTATTTCAGTTTTAATGGGTGATGATGTCACCCCAAGAAGAGAATGGATTGAAGATAACGTCGATTTTGAAATTTCTGACGATTTTGATCTTCAGAAAGGAGTAGAATAATGGCCATCGAAAAAATTAATGCCTATATTGATAAAGTCATTGAAAGCTCCTTAGAAGATATTGTATCGGATCGGTTTGCGAAATATTCAAAATACATTATTCAAGACCGTGCTCTACCTGATGCGAGAGACGGACTGAAACCTGTACAACGTCGTATTTTGTATGCGATGCAACAAATGGGCATGAACTATAATAAACCCTATAAAAAATCAGCAAGAATTGCTGGTGAAGTGATGGGGAAATATCATCCACATGGTGATTCATCAATTTATGAAGCCATGGTGCGTTTAAGTCAAGATTTTAAAATGCTTGTTCCTTTAATTGACATGCATGGAAATAATGGTTCAATTGATGGCGATTCAGCAGCTGCGATGCGTTATACAGAAGCCAGATTATCAAGAGCAAGTGAAGCACTATTAGGAGATATTGATAAACGAACCGTTCCTTTTGTTCCAAATTTTGATGATGAAGAATTAGAACCAACCGTATTACCCGCAAAATTTCCAAATCTTTTAGTCAATGGAGCAACCGGTATTTCTGCAGGATATGCCACAAAAATACCACCACATAATCTCAAAGAAGTGGTGGATGCGACCATTGCTTACTTAGAAAATGACAAGTTAACGATTGATGATATTGAACAGATGATGATCGGACCTGATTTTCCAACAGGTGGTATTGTTCAAGGGAAAGCTGGTATTCGTCAAGCTTTAGAAACAGGTTCTGGTAAGATTGTGATTCGAGCAAAAACAGACATTGAAGAAGTATCAAAAAGTCAAGATCGAATTATTATTAATGAAATTCCTTATGAAGTCAATAAAGCGGATTTAGTGAAACAAATCGATTTATATCGGATTGATAAGAAGATTGAAGATATTTTAGAAGTTAGAGATGAATCCGACCAAGAAGGCTTAAGAATCGCGATTGACTTAAAAAAGGGTGCGGATCCCCAATTAATTTTAAATCTTTTATATAAACAAACCGATTTACAAGTGACCTATAACTATAATATGGTTGCTATTTTAAACCACAGACCGGTTCTAGTCGGTGTTTTACCTATCTTAAAAGCTTATGTTGATCATCAAAAAGATGTGATAACTAATCGTTCAAATTATGAACTTGAAAAAGCTGAAAAGAGACAGCATATTGTTTTAGGCTTAATTAAAATGGTTTCGGTCATTGAGGAAGTTGTTCGAATTATTCGAAATTCAAATCATAAAGCAGATGCGAAAGAAAATATCATGAAACGCTTTGATTTTTCTGAAATTCAAGCAGAAGCAATTGTTACACTTCAACTTTACCGCTTATCCAATACCGATATCGTGGCTTTAGAAAATGAATCTTTAGCATTAACTGAAAAAATTAAACAACTCGCTTTAATTTTATCCAGTGAGAAAGAATTAAAGAAAGTGATCAAAAAAGAACTTTTAGAAGTTTCTTCGACATTGGGTATGCCAAGAAAAAGTGAAATTGAATCAGAGATTGAAACCATTCGTATTGATCATAAAGAACTCATCAGTGATGAAAATGTGATGATTGGGATTACAAGAGAAGGTTATGTTAAACGATCTTCCATTCGAAGCTATCAAGCTTCACTGACTGTTGGCATGAAGCAGGATGATGCATTAATCTATGAAAAAGAAGTGAATACACTCGATACACTCTTAATATTTACGAATCTCGGGAATTATATTTATTTACCGGTGTATAAAATCGATGAACAAAAATGGAAAGATTTAGGAAATTATATTAATAATATCGTTCCAATTGAAAAAGATGAATCCATTATTAAAGTCATTGAAGTCAGAAATTTTGAGGTTGATGATGAATTACTTTTAGTGACTAAAAATGGTATGATTAAGCAATCAAAATTAAGCGATTTTAATGTTTCAAGATATCACAAGCCTATTAGAGCCATGAAAATTCAAAAACATGATGAACTCATTTATGTTGATCAAACTGAAAGAGAAAATATCATTACCATCTCTAAAAAAGGGTATGCATTAAGATTCAAAACGGAAGAACTTCCTGTTTATGGTTTACAAGCCGGTGGTGTCAAAGGAATGTCTTTATCCGAACATGATCAAGTCGTATGCGCGTTTTATGCAGATCAAACCGATGATTTTGTTATGCTAACAACACGCGGACATGTAATTAAAGATGTCGTTGAAGAACTTCCTGTATACAATCGAGCACGACGAGGTATTTTAGTCATTGAATCACAAAAACAAAATCCTCATTATGCTGTTTCTGCACATCGGATGTCAAAAGCTCAACAAAAAGAGAATGTAATGGTTCGAATTATCGCTGAAAAGGGATGCATTGATGTGACTGTTAACGATTTAAAATATACCGGAAATAAATTCGGCAAAAAAATGTTTGATGAAGAAGATTTAGGTAAGGGCTATGATATCATGATTAGTCCAGCAATCCATGAACCAGAAGTCCAAAAAGTTAAAAAGATTGTCGTTAAACCGGTTAAAAAAGTGGATGAAAGTGCAAGTTTTCTAAAAGAAGAAGAAATCGTGACCCACGATCAGAAAAAAATTAAATTAAGTCGTCTTGATTTATTTGATGAAGACGAATAGGAGAATTTTATGAAAATCACAATAAATGATCAAATAATGCAATATGATGGACCTGTGTCGATCGAAAAAATTGCCCAAGATTTAAAACTGAATCAAGTATTAGCAGCGAATGTCAATGGAAGATTAAGAGAGCTTGCATATATCTTAACAAAGGATCAAGAGCTTGCTTTTTTAGGGTATGAAAATGCGGATGCTGTCAAGATTTATGAATCCACCATTCGTTATGTTGTTGCCATGGCGATGAAGCGTTTATATCCACAGACAAGTGTTAAATTTAATTATAGTATCTCAAGATCGATATTAGCAGTCGTTGATGGTTATGAAGGATACACAGATGATCATTTTGTGGAAACGGTTGAAAAGGAAGTTCGAAAGATTATCGCTTTGAATTTACCGATTAAACGCCAACGTGTCTCCATCGGCGAAGCCATGCAGCATTACCAAGAAAATGGGATGTTGGATAAAGTTGAAGTCTTGAAATATCGTGAAGAAGATTATGTGAACCTCTATGCATGTGATGGTTATGCAAACTATATGTTTGGTTATATGTTGCCATCAACAGGTTATCTTAACAAATTTAAAATGTTTACTTATCATCCAGGTTTTATTATTCAAGTTCCAAGAGCGGAACTTAATGGTGAGATTCCAATATTTGTTGATGAACCATCGTTCGGATTAGCTTTAAAAGAAGTTGCCAAATGGGGCAAAATCATCCAAGGAAATACCATTCCAAAAATGAATGAGTATGCGAGTGACTATCAAACAGCTGTTGAATTTGTAAACATGTGTGAAACCAAGCATAATCATCAATTAATTGAGCTAGGAAATTTGATTCAAAATAACATTGATAATATTCGTTTGATTGCTGTTGCTGGGCCGTCATCTTCAGGTAAAACAACATTTACAACACGCTTAAGAATTGAACTGATGTCAAGAGGAATTAAACCGGTCATGATTTCAATCGATGATTATTATTTGCAAAGAGAATTTGCACCTAAAAATGAAGATGGATCTCCAGATTTAGAACATGTGGATGCACTGGATGTCAATCAATTCAATCGTGATATGTTGGCTCTTATTCGTGGACAAGAAGTGACTTTACCACACTTCGATTTTAAAGTTGGCAAGCGAAAAGCAGGTAAAACCGTTCGTTTATCTCAAGATACACCCATCATGATTGAAGGGATTCATGCTTTAAACGATAAGTTAACACGTAGTATTCCAAAACATCAAAAATTTAATGTGTATATCGCCCCTCAAACTCAACTTCATATTGATAATCATAACCCGATTAGTATTACGGAACTTCGATTACTCAGACGTATTGTACGCGATCAAAAATATCGAAATTCATCGGCAGAAGAAACGTTATCCATGTGGCCTTCTGTACGTCAAGGTGAATTTAAATGGATTTATCCAAATCAAAGTCATGCAAACTATGTTTTCAATTCGGAATTATCTTATGAGTTTGCTGTTTTAAAGAAACATGCTGTCATCCAGCTTCAAGCAATTCACTCAGATAATGAACACTTTATTACCGCCAATCGGCTCTTAAAATTCTTGAAATACTTTAAGGATATTGATGATGATATTGTTCCTAATAATTCCCTTTTAAGAGAATTTATTGGTGGATCATCATTCCATAAAAGTTAGGAGGTTTCAATGAAAGCGACTGAAAATATGGAGCGTATTCAAATATCATCTGAAGTGATGATGTTACTCCTTTCGCTCTATGAATCTAAAGGGAAAACATTTTATTATGACGATCTTTTTGGTCGTGATTTTCAAGCGTTTGAACGAAAGACCAAAGAACAAAATGTCATGGCGATTGCCCGTTATCTCGAGTTAAAAATGACCGATGCTCGAATCAAATTATTTGCAAAAAAGCAAATGGTTCCACGCACGAAAGATGAACATCTATTACACAATATTAAAAATGCACTTGAACAGCTTCATAAAGCTCCGGAATCATTTGAATTGTTAATTAATGAATTAACAAATTTACTAAAAATTATTTCAAAAAATACGGATCTAATTCATTTCCAAACCTATGAGAAACATGAAGAAGGTTTACTCAAATTAAAGAAAGCATCCAAGCGTGATGATCTAGAAAAACTCATGGGGTTATTTGACCGAAAACTTAGAACCAATAAATATGAACTCACCTCATTAATTTCAAACTTTTATGTCGATTTTATGAATATGGAAATTTTAAATATTCAGAATGAATTGATTGGAATGATTTTACTTTATGCACTCTTAATTCGTCACTTTCCAGTCTTTCGTTATGTGAGCTTTTTCAAATACTTCTATAAAGATAAAGAAGGTTGGAAAAAAGCAAACATTACAGCATCTTATTACTGGTCTTCTGGTTTTGCTCAAACCGATATGTTATCTAGAATTTTAATTTCAATTCTCATTGAATCTTATGTTGAGATTGATCAAATGGCACATGAATATATTTTTGAACGAGATCTCAATAAATCAGATACGATTGAAAATAGCATTTTAAAATTAGATGAAATATTTACAAAAGAAGAGATTCGTAAACGCCATCCCAATGTGAGTGATGCGACAATTGACCGAACTTTAAAACGTTTAAAAGATGAGGATAAAATTCGTCCATTAGGATTAGGAAGATCGTCAAAATGGCAACGCGTCGTTTCAGGGCATAAAAAATATGGCATGGAACAATTATCACTTTTTAATGATGAGGGCTAAGCCCTCTTTTTGTTTATTATTTTGCATTATTGAATAAAATATGAATTGAAACGTGTATAATCATTATGGAGGGTGTTAACTATGGATTTAAAACTTGTTAAAGTATTAAGAGAACAAACCAGTGCGGGAATGTTAGAATGTAAGAACGCACTTGAAGCGACACAAAATAATTTAGAAGAAGCAATCAAATATTTAGAAAAAAATACGAAACATCACTCACAAAACCAAAGAGTCGCATCCAAAGGATTAACAAGAGTTATTACCTTGGAAGATGATGCCATCTTGTTTGAAGTGAATGCTGAAACAGATTTTGCATCCAAAAATCCACATTTCTTGGAATTTCTCGATCAGTTATCCCAATTGTTTATTTCAAGCAACATTAAGAATGTAAAAGAAGCATTAACTTTAGAAATTGATGGAAAAAGTGTGGATGATTATATAAAGTATGTTAGTGGTTTAATGAAAGAACATATTTATTTAAGACGGTTGCACCGTATCAGAAAACAAAAAAGTCAAAGTTATGGACATTATATGCACGGCCAAGGGAAACTATCCGTTTTAGTGATTTTTGATCATCCATGTGAAAAGATTGAAAAAGAAATTTCGATGGTCATTGCTGCATCACAACCTTCATATATCAGTCTTGATCGAATGGATACAGACACGATTAATTATGAAAAATTTCTTTATGAAAAGGATGGACAAGAATTTAAATCATTTGATGATTTTCTCAATCAAAAATTATTGGTTAAACTTTCATCCATTTATGATCCCTCACAAACAATTGGCCAAATCCTATTGGACCATGAGGTTAAAGTCATTGATTTTTACCGTTTTGAACTAGGTCAAGGCATCGAAGATAAATTAAATTGTCGACTAGATATTCCATGTGATGGGTCGAAAATATCGGTGACACCAATGTAGAAATAAAAAAGGCCGATTGGCCTTTATTGTTTAAACATACCTGACGTTAAAATTTTCATCGCTTGCTCAGAAAGTTCTTCCAAATCGTCTTCCGTTAATTGGTCTCTAAATAAAACTTGTAAACCAACGAAGTTAGAAATACCCATGAGAATGTAAGAAAGAGTTTCTAAATCAACGTCATCTCTAACTTCACCGTCTTTAACAGCAATACCAAGTTGTCTGACGTAATCCCTACTAAAAGTTTCATAATATTCTTTAAATAATTTCTTATCAGCAAACATTGACTCCCAAATAATACGATATGCCAATGGATCTTGCCATGCGAAACGCAAAAAGGCTTTGAGTCCATTTTTTTCTTTATCATATCGAGTATGTGAATCTTTAATACCTTCACTGATGGCTTTGCGAATGAGCCTACGATATTTTGTAAGCAAATAGGAATATAAAGCAAATTTATCATCAAAATAAAGGTAAAAGGTTCCCGTTGCAATTCCGGATTTTGAGATTATTTCATTAATTGATGTCGCTTGATAGCCGTTTTTTGAGAAAAGCTTTTTTGCGGTTTCGAGAATATGATCAAACGTTTTTTGGCCGTCTTTTCTTTTTGGCAACCGGTAGTTTATCTGGTTCATCGTATCACCCATTCATAGTGTAAATCAAAATGAATAAAAATTCAATAAAGAAATGTATTATAACGTATCAATCGCTTTATCATGCAATTAAATCTAAATGATTCACTTTAAATATGAACCTATATCAATATTCATGATTCATGTTTCAAAATGATCTGATATTTTTGGACGGATAAACTCTAAATCGCGGCTGTATTTATTGACATCGAATCA
>DITP01000056.1:332-17248 GCA_002422135.1 Acholeplasmataceae bacterium UBA6181 | reverse complement strand
CACTTGAAATCATATTACTGATAGCCTCACTCTTGTTACTAGCTCTCTATGTGACATCAAAGATGGGTAAGGATCAATCACTCAGTGAAGTGATCAAAGAGGTGAAACAAGACCTCAAGAATACTGCAGAGAATGTTTCTGAACTTGTAACCAGAGCAAAGGAAGTTGTCTTTGATGAAAGTGTACAAAAGACCATCAAAGAATTCATTATGATTGTTGAGGAAAAGAATAGGCTCGCTAAAGATAAAGGTGAAGCATATCTTATTGGAGATGATAAGAAACTCGCAGTAGTCTCAAGATTAAGCGAATGGGTGAGTAATCTTACCGGTTCAACTGAGAAGGCAGTAGAGTTTGTTGAGACTAATCAATCCAAAATAGAAGCTATCATTGATGACTATATTTCTTTCAGCAATAAGATGCAGGGAAGGGCGACTTTATCTGCAGCTGAGAAAATTATTCAAGAACAACTGAAAAAGTAGAAAAAACCACATTCCTTGTATAATTGGGGTGTGGTTTTTTTGTTAATCAATAATATGATTCTATATTCCTTAAACTTAATATTAGCATCTTTTGAAATTATTCAATATAAATCCTTATCTTTTACCTTGAAAAAGTTGCTTACATGAAATATATAAAAGTGATTACTCAATATTCATAATATATTCATATAGTTTGTTTAAGATGATTATAGAGGTATAAAACATGAAAAAAAAGAGAAAATTTAGAAAAAAACTAGTGCTACTTTTATTAATACTTTCCTTTTCAATTTTTATGTATGGATTAAACCAAAACAACAATGTCAATGAATTATTGGATGAATTTATTATTCGTAGTCTTGAAGAACAAACTGTGACAGTACAATTTGAAAATGGTATTGAAGAAATTCGCATGTACCATCCAGTTGAAAGAACTAAAGATTATGAGTTATTTGACCAAAGGAGTGTCTTTTATACGACACAAGATGAACCTTATCTTGGACAAAAAGGAGATATTTTTGTAACTCAAGAATCTCCATTTCCTAATATTTTTGGTGTTCATCAAGTGATGTCTTTTTTTGTGGGAGGACATGCAGCATTAAATAATGGAAACAATCAATTTATTGAAGCAGTGGGATTTCCACAAAGTGATGAACGTATTATAGATATTATTAGAGATCCATCAGATGGTACGCACGATTTTTCTGTTGGGGTGAGGCAGTCATCAACTAATTATTGGATGTTACCTAACTTTAGAAATAATACTGATGTTTCATATTCATATTATGGATCTTACTATAGAGAAAAATTAATTATTCTCAGGGTGAAGAATATTGACGAGGTCATTTTAGATCAGACTATGGATTATGCGAATAATCATTTATTAAATCGTTCTCTTTATAATTTTCTTTTTATAGCGGACACGCATAATAAATTTTATTGTACAGATTTTATCAGTCGTTCATATCGGTATGGAATCAATCCATCATCTAAAGACAAAAACTATCCGAAAACACTCAATGATAACGGTTTTGTTACAACAGTCAATGATTTAATTTTGTCAAAAGAGACATATATAGCGGCTTACGTCGAAAATAGAGACGGTATTAGACATATTTATTATCTAGAAGATGCAGTATTGACATAGGAGTTAAAATTTGATATAGTTTAAGTACACCCCGCCACGGGAGGGGTAAATAGGAGGATATATATGGCAACAATGATTTTTCGAATTGGAGATATTCATTGCATCGGTTGTGTAAACCGAATCACAAGTGCTTTGACATCTAAAGGTGCAACCAATGTTGATATTGATTTTTCAACACACATAGCTAAAGTGTTGACTGATGAAAATGATCCTGAAATAGATGCATATTTACAAGCAATTATTCAAACAGGATATCAAGCTGAGTACTTGACAACGCTAAAGGAGGATTAATCTCTTGGATAAAAACATGAAGTTTCAAGTAAATGGCATGACATGTGCATCATGTGTAAACCATGTGGAAAAAGCTATAAAAAAAGTCGAAGGTGTTACGAATGTATCCGTTAACTTAGCAACTGAAACTGCAACCATTCAATATGATGAGAAACATTTTAATCCAGAAAATGCAATCAATAGTGTCAAGCAAATCGGATATACACTTGTAATGGATGAACATAAGTATAAGCATATATCGGTAGTTATTGATGGTATGAGTTGTGCATCATGTGTGTCAAAAATTGAGCAAACTTT
The DNA here is from genome assembly GCA_002422135.1 of Acholeplasmataceae bacterium UBA6181. Lineage (GTDB taxonomy): Bacteria > Bacillota_I > Bacilli_A > Acholeplasmatales > Acholeplasmataceae > UBA6181. The sequence continues at coordinate 15,037 of DITP01000056.1, read as the reverse complement.
AGAGAAGTTAAATGGCATCCACGATGTTCATGTGAATTTGGCAACTGAAAAAGCTGTGATTCAATATGATGAACGGCTACTAAAATTTAGTGATATAAAGCATGTAATCAAGCAATTGGGCTATAATGTTCAGCTAGAAGTATACAATGTTGATGCAATTGATCCAGATATCATTAAAATGAATCTTGCTAAGAAAAGAGTTATAAAGAGTGCGCTAGTCACTTCATTGATGATGTCTATGATGGTGATTCAAATGTTTATCGTTGAAATACCATATTACACATGGCTTGTAGCTATCATGGGGTTTCCTGTCATTTTTGTGATAGGACGTTATGTTCATAGAGGTAGTTACTATTCACTTAAATCGCTCAAACCAAATATGGATGTCCTTGTCTCACTCGGTTCAATACCACCATACCTTATAGGACTCATGGGGTTATTTTTTCCAATAACAACATTTATCGAAATGGCGACGACGATTATGACTTTCCATCTCATCGGCAAATATTTAGAAAGCAAAGCAAAAGGAAAAGCATCACAGGCAATCAAAAAATTGATGGAATTAGGTGCAAAAACAGCACGTATTATAATTGATGATACTGAAATTGAAATATTGACTAGTGAACTTAGTGTGGGTGATGTCATGGTGATTAAACCGGGTGAAAAAATTCCTACAGATGGAACCATACTAGAAGGAAAAAGTATGATTGATGAGTCGATTGCCACTGGTGAGTCCATGCCAATCAAAAAGAACGTCGGCGATACAGTCATAGGTGCTACAATCAACAAGGATGGATTACTAAAAGTCGAAGTGACGAAAGTTGGTCAGGATACTTTTCTTTCCCAAGTCATCAAAATGGTTGAAGCATGTCAAGGATCAAAAGTTCCAATTCAAGAGTTTGCAGATCGTATTACATCTTATTTTGTGCCTGCGATTATGGTCTTAACGCTGCTGACATTTGGTTCATTCTTAATATTTAAGGATTTTCATTTAGGTATCTTGCGATATATGTCATCTATCTTGCCTTGGATAAATACCAATCAAACACCATTGACACTGGCATTTATAACAGCAACAGCAGTACTCGTTATTGCTTGTCCTTGTGCACTTGGTCTAGGTACGCCAACTGCATTAATGGTGGGTAGTGGTGTTGGCGCTGAGAAAGGTATTTTAATCAGAAATGGTGAAGCAGTTCAAACTTTAAAAGACATCAAAGCTATTGCTTTTGATAAAACAGGAACACTAACCTATGGTAAACCTGTCGTAACAGATAAGCACGCTTTGCACATTGACGAACGACGTATGATGTTTATTGCAGCTTCTCTCGAAACTGGTTCGGAACATCCATTGGCATTGGCTATCATAGATGATGTAAGAAAGGATAATCAGTTATTAAGTAATCCTAAGGAGTTTCAATCTATTTCTGGCATGGGGATTAAAGGTTTAATTGATGATCAAGTGTATTATTTCGGTAATCGTAAGTTGATGAAGACGATAGGGCATACATACGAAGGATTAGAATCCATGATGCAACAACTTGAGCATGAAGCTAAAACCGTCATGATGCTAGCAAATGACATTCAAATATTGGGTATCATTGCAGTTGCAGATGCTTTAAAGCCTGAAGCAGTTCAGGTCATTAAGGCGATAGAAAAACTGGGAATTACAACAGCGATGATTACTGGCGATAATGATAGAACTGCCCAAGCTATTGGTAAAAAAGCTGGCATTACTAGAATCATTTCTGATGTCCTACCAGAAGGTAAAGTCAGTGAAGTGATTCTACTTCAAAAAGAATTTGGCTCAGTAGCAATGGTTGGTGATGGTATCAATGATGCACCAGCATTAAAGCAAGCTAATGTGGGTATAGCTATTGGTACTGGCACAGACATAGCAAAAGAAGCGGCAGATGTTACACTTGTTTCTGGAGAACTACATACACTTTTAACTGCAATTCAGTTATCAAAAGCTATTTTTAAGAAAATTAAAGAAAACTACTTTTGGGCTTGGTTTTATAATGCGATTGCAATCCCATTTGCCATGTTAGGGTTACTACATCCAATGATTGGTGCAGCTGCGATGTCCCTAAGTTCACTCAATGTGATATATAATTCTTTAAGATTGAAAAAACTTTCCTTTTTAAAAAGTGAGAAAGGTCCAAATTATGCACTCAAATCATAATAATAAACATCTGAATCATCAGTACATGATTATGGTTCACATCTTTCTAATGATCTTATTTCTAGCAATTGGAACCCAAAATGGCACGCCATACTCACGAATTGCTATAGATTTAGGTAGTATTCAAATCTATTGGTATGCGATTTTTATTCTAACAGGCATATTCTTAGCTGCATATCACAGTCAGAACGAACTCAATCGTATGGGGTATCCTAAAGACATTATATATGATGGGTTATTGATTGGATTACCTTTAGCGTTATTGGGTGCTAGACTCTATTATGTGCTTTTTGATCCGCTACCACACTACAAATCATTCTTAGATATAATCAATATTTCTAAAGGTGGATTAGCAATCCATGGAGCTATCATTACAACTTTAATTTTTATACCAATTTTTTGTAAATTTAAAAAAATAAAATTACTTCCATTATTAGATGTTCTCATGATTGGTTTTCTAATTGGGCAAATCATTGGCAGATTCGGCAATTTCATGAACCATGAAGCTTATGGACCTGCTATTCAATCAGAACTCATAATCAATTTGTTACCCAAATTTATCATTGAACAAATGACACTTGGTGATGTTGTACATCATCCTACATTCCTATATGAAGGACTATGGAACCTAACCTTACTTGTAGTGCTCATTGTGCTAAAAAAGAAACGGTTACTTAAGTCGGGCGAAAATCTTGGTTTATATTTGATATGGTATGGACTTGGAAGAGGTTTAATCATTGAACCTATGCGAGTTAATGGAGCCTATGGAGATGCTTTAATGTTAATGAATATACCCGTCAACATATTGATGTCCCTTGTTTTTGTGGGCTTAGGGATTTCATACTTGCTATTTAGTAGATATAAAATGAAAAGTTTACCTTATCAAACAGACTTGTTAATTGAAAAGAACTAGAAAAAATGCCATTGATATGTTATGTATCATTTGGCATTTTTATATGTAAAAGCGAGTTGAAATCAACTCGCTTAGGTCAAAAACTGATTTAAATTTTTAATAATCTCGCATTAATTGCAACAATGACAGTACTCAATGACATGAGTACAGCTCCAACTGCTGGACTCAATAGGATACCTATAGAACTTAAAACACCTGCAGCTAATGGAATCGCAACAATATTGTATCCGGTTGCCCAAATGAGATTTTGAATCATTTTTTTATAAGTTGATTTCGACAATTTAATAATATTAACAACATCCATAGGATTGCTCTTGACCAAAATGACATCTGCAGTCTCAATAGCAACATCTGTACCCGCACCTATAGCGATACCAAGATGGGCTTTTGCTAAGGCAGGGGCATCATTGATACCATCACCAGTCATAGCTACCATTCGTCTTTCTTTTGTAAGTAATTCAATCTGATGTGACTTTTGTTCTGGTAATACTTCAGCAATCACATATGTTATACCAATCTTTTTTGCAACCTCTTCAGCGACTTTTTGGTTATCGCCAGTAAGCATAATAGATTCAATACCCATTTTCTTGAGTGTCTCAATCGCTTCTTTAGATTGTTTTCTAATCACATCACTTAAAGCGATATGTCCCACTAAAACTCTATCCTTTAGTACGAAAACAACAGTATTACCTTGACTAGCTAATGTATCATAATCCTTTTCATCAAATGCAATTCTTTGTTCTTTCAAATAGCCTGGGCTAACTACTTCAATCGTCGAATTATTAACAATCCCTGTCAACCCTTTTCCAGGAATTGCTTGAATGTTTTGACCTTTTTGAAGTATGATACTCTTTTCTTTCGCTGCTCTAACGATGGCTTTTGCAATAGGATGTTCTGATTCATTTTCAACAGCATAAGCTAAAGACAATAATTCATTTTCATTTAGGTTTTCACTCGAAATTTTTGTTATACCAAATTCACCTTGCGTTAATGTCCCTGTTTTATCAAAAACAACAGTGTCGATTTTACGTGCATTTTCGAAGTTTGCACGATTTCTAATGAGTAAACCGTGCTTTGCACCAATACTAGAAGATACTGCAGTAACTAAAGGTGTTGCTAAACCGAGCGCGTGAGGACATGAAATAATCACTACTGTAACTGCTCTTTCCATAGCAAATCCAATATCTTTCCCCAATAACGTCCAAATAATAAAAGTGCTTATTCCACCTATTAATGCGACATAGAATAAATATTTAGCAGCTATGTCAGCGATTCTTTGGGTCTTAGATCGCGTTTTTTGGGCATCTCTTACCAGTTTAATGACTTGTGAAAGGAAAGTATGCTCTCCAATTCGAGTCACTTCATATTTAAGCGATCCCTCAGCATTAATAGATCCACCAATAAGCTCATCACCTTCTGATTTAATCACAGGCAGGGATTCTCCAGTTAACATTGACTCATTTACTGAAGATTTTCCTTCTATGATTATTCCATCAATTGGTATTTTTTCTCCGGGGCGCACCAATAAAACCATACCTACTTTAACACTAGATAATGCTATATCTGTAACATGACCGTCCTGATTGATGACATGTGCTTCTTCAGGCATTAACTTTAATAGTTCGTCGAGAGCTCTTGATGCGCCGAGTACAGATTTCATTTCAATCCAATGGCCAAGAAGCATGATCGAAATCAATGTTGATAATTCCCAAAAGAAATCTTGTCCGATTTGGAAGACAACTGTATAGGCACTATAAAAGTAAGCTACACCAATGGCGAGCCCAATGAGCGACATCATAGCAGGTGCCTTTTGTTTGATTTCATCTAAGGTACCTTTGAAGAAAGGCAATCCTCCATATATAAATAATACCGTTGAAAGAAGTAGTAAAATGTATAAGTCACCAACAAATCTCAAATCAATTCTAAGGAACTCTTGAATCATTGGTGATAAAGTCAAAATAGGAATCAATAGAATAAGTGATATAAAAAATCTTCTTTTAAAATCACTAACCATCATCGCATGATGATCGTGGTGATTATTTTGATTGTGAGAGTTGTGATGCTGATTATGTTCATTATGGTTATGCTCTTGATGCATTTCATGATGATGTTGATGCTTATGACTATCCATTTTAATCCTCCTTTAATTTAATTTTAGGGTAGTTAGACAAGTATTTGATGTACTAAACGTAGAAACCTCATCTGTAGCAGATAATCCATTATAGGTAACTGTTAATTGATAGTTCTTATTTTTGGGTAACCATATGCCAGCAAATCCATTTGCACTACTTGTGATATTGTCTTCGAAAATAGTACTATTTGTTTGGGAATCTACTACTTTAACAGCAAATGATATGTTCTTCAATTCTCCTCTGCAAGTGACTAAGTTATGATTTGCACAGGGATGTGTCTGATTGATATATGGAGCAAACGAAAGGTAAAACTGACCGTTAGGTAAGTCAAGTTCTACTTGATGATTTGCATCACCTAATAACAATTTCGATCCTGTGATTCCAGCACTAAAATTTGCTGGTTCATCTAGTTTGTTTTCTAGATAACTGACGATTTCTTTAACACTCATACCATCTAAATCATAACGAGTTAGGAAATCATTTCGATTTGGTGTTTTTAATGCTACTAAAACGATTGCTCCGATAAATAAGAAAAATACAGAAATTGCAATGATTGTTTTTTTGTTCATACTAGACCTCATCTTAAATATTTCACTAAAATTTCAGTGATTTCATCAATTTTTTCTTTACCCTTTTGCTCCATAATTGCTTCACTGACGCAAGTGCTAATATGATCGTTTAAGATCAATGCATTTGTGTTTTGAAGCATTGCAATGACAGACAGTATTTGTTTTGATATGTCTACACAATATCTACCATCTTCATACATTTTCAGTATGCCTTCCATTTGACCACGTCCTGTCTTTAATAGCTGTTTAATCTTTTCTGCATTCATGTGATGTGATTTGTCTTGATGCAAGTGATTCATATATTTCCTCCTTACACCCCGCCACGGGAGGGGTATGTTATACATATTATATCATGGAAATTTGAAAATGCAAATACATTTTTACATTCATTATCTGTTCATAATCCTATGATATTATAGTGTCGAGGTGATAGAGATGAAAAGAAAGCAAGGAATCGTTTTTGGGGTATTAATTGGGATTTTTGTGATTGCAGCACTCATATTTTGGTATTATTCTCCAAGGTGGTTTGAAAATAGTGAGTATCCTTATTATGGTCATATGATTGGTGGTTGGGGTATGCCATTTGGAATGCTTGCAATGGGTCTATTTTGGATTGCCGTTATTTATGTTGCGTTTAATGGGCACAGCTATCATAATGATTGCAGACGTGATAAAGCAAACGAAGCATTAAAAATACGTCTTGCAAAAGGTGAAATTACAATTGAAGAGTATGAAAAATTACTTGAAAAGATGAGGGATAAATAAAATGAGAAAAAGCACTATTATTTTAGGATTGGCAGTAATAATGATATTCACTGGCATGTTTTCAATGTTCGTAGTCAATGCATATGGGCGGGAAACAGATAACGAAATTATTACGATAAACTTACCTCAACATGGAATGATGGGGTTCACCAGTGAGTTAAATAACTATGAAAGAGCTTATTTGCATCTTAATAATGAGAATCAAGCAAAAATAGATATAGCATTTGCGAGTGAATTATTATCAGTTAACATACAAGGATATTCTAACCTTGAGGTAGTTGATGCTATTCATCAAGTAAAAACCAACATTTTAGAGACTATTCAGTTTGAATATTCAAACCAACGATATGGAATGATGGGTGGCAGCATGATGGGATATGACAGTAATGATCAATATGGATCATGCAATTATCAAAATAGGGTAAATTCATATGAGTGGTTATATATGCATTCAGATGAGGAGCAAAAACTAGAATTCGATTTAGGATTTGCTGAAGCAATCATGCAATTAGATATGGATAGTCTTTCAGCAACTGAACTTGTAGAAAAAATAAATGAAATTAAACTGGCACTAATTGATCAAGTCTTAAATCCAGTTCAAGCAAACGATTAAAAGCATTTTTGGGTGGGTACACATACTCACCCTTTTTATTGATGTATAATAGATATAAGGAAGTGATGTTGATTGAAAATACTAATTGTTGAAGATTATCCTAAAATTAATCAAATGCTTGCACTCTATGCGCGTAAAGATGGGCATGAAGTAAAACAAGTTTATGATGGAAAAATAGCACTTGAAACCACAAAAAATGAGAAATTTGATGTGATTCTTTTGGATCTTATGCTTCCTGGTATTCAAGGTGAAGAATTAATCAAACTGATACGCAAAGTTTCTGATGTGTACATTATCGTTCTATCGGCAAAAATTGATGTGAAGGATCGAATTGATGTGATTACCATTGGTGCCGATGACTACATGACAAAACCTTTTTCTATTGAGGAGGTTATGGCTAAAATAAGAAACTTGGAGAAAAGATTGATTTTAAAGCATCCGAATATTTATACCTTTAATCATAGTCATTTGAAAGTACTTCCCCTTTCTAGAGAAGTTTACGTTAACAATAAGTTGATTAATCTAACACAATATGAATATGATGTATTATTGTATTTGCTGAAACATCCCAATGTTGTATTTTCAAGAGAAGCGATTATTGAGCACTGTTTCTCACATAGTGACGCTTTTGATCGCGTCATCGATGTTTTCATTAAAAATATCCGAAAAAAAATAGATTTACTGCCAGGACAGTCATATATTAAAACACATTATGGAGTTGGTTATCAATTTGTAGGAGAACGAGATGAATAGTATAAAACACTTGCTTATATCGCAAATATTTAAATCAATATTGATTATTTTCATGTCAACCATTTTTTTGTTAAATATCGCGTTTTATTTCTTTTCAAATGACCAATTTCAAAAAGAAATAGGAAGACAATTTGACTCTTTATATAATATGACTGCGCATCTTTCAAAGGAGGAAAATTTACAAACACTCGAAGTGTACTTAGAGCATTACTCACACACCAACGATGTTATCATTCATTTTAAGGATGATGATGGGGTAAGTGTTTTTTCAAATGATGATGAGCATTTACTACAAAGATTTGAAGAAGTATATTATGATGATATTCTTGTTGGTTATATTGCTGTAAATTTCGAGTCTTCAAGTTTGAGTAAAGATATGCTGTACGGATTCATTGGGTTAAATTTACTATCATTTACTCTTTTCGCATTTGGTGTTGTAATGTTGTTCAAGTTTCTAAAAAAAGAAAATTCAAAGATAAAAAATGATTTGCTTCATATCGGAGTTGAAGATTCGATTTTTACATACCGTGAAATTATGACGATTCATGAAGAATTAATATCCAATCGTGCACAAAGAGATAAGCAGAAAAACACTTATGAAGCACATATAAAAAGTTTAGCACATGACATTAAAACACCTTTATCAGTCTTAAAGATCTATGCGGATTCATTGATTAATGATATGCTTGAACCGTCAAAAGAAATACTAAATGAAATGAAAGAAGAAGTTGGCAAAATTTCGGACTTAATTCCCAAATTTATTGAACAAGATTATAACGAACTTCCATACGTTCAAGATATTTCCATATATATCAGTAAATTTGTAAAAAAATATAGAGAAATTTTTGATAGTAAAAAGATAAGTATTGAAACGTATCTGGAATCATTAAAGCTCAATATCTCAGACAAGAATCTAGAACGTTTGATTGAACATTTGACGATGAATGCTTTCTATTATTCAAAACATAATTCAACGATAAAGATAATTGTTGATGAACAAACTAGAACTCTTGTGATTGAAGATAATGGCATAGGTATGTCTAAAGAAACCATTCAAATGATTATGAAAAGTCCTTTTCGTGCGAAAGAAGCAATGATTTTGAATGAAAAGGGAAGTGGTATAGGATACCAAATCATTCATGACATAATCAAACATACAGGAGCAAGGATACATATTGAAAGTGAAATAGATCATGGTACGAAAGTATCAGTACATTTTTTATGAGCAACTCGAATAAATATATCATGATGAAGGTGACATATGAAATTTAATAGATCGATTTTTTATGCTATACTCGCTGCCGTTTTGTATGCACTTAGCACTCCAATTTCAAAATTATTACTTATCAGTTTATCTCCTGTATATATTGCATCTTTATTGTATCTAGGAGCTGGAATGGGTATGGGCTTGATTGCACTCATAAGAAATAAAACTGCTAATAAAGCTTACGAGTCTTTTACTCCAAAAGAATTGCCTTTCATCATTGGAATGATAGTGCTAGATATCGTTGCTCCGATATTCTTAATGATTGGTTTAAGCACATCGCTTCCCGAAAATGTTGCCTTATTGAATAATTTTGAAATTGTAGCAACCGCACTGTTTGCTGCATTCATTTTTAAAGAAGTTATATCTAAAAGACTAAGAATAGCAATTATTCTCATTACTCTCGCTAGTTTTATTTTATCTTTCGAAGATATCAATGCATTAAAGTTTTCAACAGGATCATTTTTTGTCTTACTAGCAGCAATATCATGGGGTTTAGAAAACAATCTAACTAGAAGGTTATCACTCAATGACCCATTAATGGTCGTAGTCATTAAAGGGCTTTTTTCGGGATTGGGATCATTGATTATTGCGTTAATACTAAATGAGGTTGTTTTAAATATCAACCTAATTGTTGGATCTCTTTTACTTGGTTTTGTTGCATATGGATTGAGTATTTTCTTCTATGTTACTGCACAAAGAGAATTAGGTGCAGCTGAAACAAGCGCTTTTTATGCGTTTGCGCCGTTTGTAGGTGCTATAGTGTCGCTTATTATTTTTCTTGAACCTCCAATGATAAATTTCTATTTCGCTATTTTTCTAATGGCTATAGGTTCTTATTATGCATCGAGTTCTGGAAAAAAAACTATACATGATTAATCGATGTTCAAAATATGCTGTTTTTATCGATGATTAAAAACAGGTGATAATGTATAATAATGTTATGTTGTATACCCTAATATGAAAATATGTTTCTCATGTTCGAAAAGTCTTGTAAATGGGAACATAAAACGGCTAAAAATATGTTTCCCACGCACAATATTCTGCATTTTTGCGAGCAATGGCAGTAACTCAACACACGTGGAAAGTATATCATTGCTTTCTTTAAAATAACTCTTGTTATATACTTGACGCATACTTGACAACACTTCATTTTCAGCTAAAAAACATAAAAAACAGCCATCAGATGACCTAATAAGGTGTCCGATGGCTGTATTTCTCTATATATGCTAATTTTGTCCAATGTGGAAACATAAAAAACATATTTTGTGTCGTTCTATTTGTAAAGTGGAGTCAAGGGAAACATAAAATTTATAGGAATAATTCATGAAAAATTAGAATAAAAGTATAAAAAAAATATATTATTCAACAAGCATATAAAAAAACATTGAAAAATAATAATTAATGTGATAATATCAAATTATAAACAAATACAGGAGTTAACCATGAAAAAGTTCACATTATTCATAAAAATATCCGTTTTTAGTTTGTTAATTTTAACCAATACTATTTTTGTAGCTACAGGTTATGATATCGTGAATTTTTCAATCAATAATCGATTAATATCTTTTTTCCCCTTCTTATTAACCATTTCAATATTCGCTACTCTCCCATTGATTATATTTAAAAGGTCCACTACTCTAATTGCTATTTTGACATTAAGCTTCTTTATCAATTTCTTATTACTTTTGTCTCAGTACAGTATCGAAATATCTACTATAGTATTATCAATTTTTCCAGATATTAATAGCCAAATCATCGCATTACTTGTTAATTCGTTTATTGGTCTATTGGTTTCGATTTTCATGCTACTTCATAAAAAACAAGATATTATTATTAGATTACACTTATTTTTTGTTCTTATTTACTTCTTAATAAACACATTATGGTACATTGGCGTTATTTTTCCGCAATCGAATTTTCCTAATATTTTTATTTCACTTGAGTATAATCTTGTGTATTCAATAATCAATATATTCAAAGGTACCTATCTATACATTTCGACAATGTATATTATCATTCGATATTTAGCAAATGAAATTAAGGCTTTCTCAAAAATAATTCCAAATAATCTCTCGAGATATCATAAGTTGATCATCAGTGTTTTTCTTGGTATGTTGGGTATTGAAAGACTGTTTGATTATAAAAGGAAGGCAATATTCATATTTCAGTTTTTGACCACTATATTTGTGATATCTTACATCATAACAATAAAATATTTCTATTATAATATTAGGTTCAATTTACCATTATTTGTCGTTTTCATTATAATTATAATTTTGAAAATCATTGTTAACATGCACAGTACAATTTCAATAATTAGAGAATGATTCGTTAATAAACAGTACTCTCATTATACATTTTACTTACTCTCGCACTCAAAAAATAAAAAAATGGAGAATATAATGATAAAATATTTGATACTTAAGGATTTTACTGTAGCAATTAATATGGATAGTGGTCTGTCTACTATGATAGATGGACATGTTACGGATTTAAATGAAAACGTGCGTAATGTTCTTAATAGTAGAGGATTCTTCAACAAAATTCAATATAACAAAATTGATAAAAGCACAATGACGATTGTTAATCCGACAATTTGCATATCATCAGCATGTAATCTAAAATGCAAGTACTGTTACAGGAGCAACATGGATATTAGTACAAATACGTTGCCATTTCAAACTGCAAAAAAATTTATTGATTCAATCATTTCTATTTATCCTGATTACGAGTACTTAAGAATCGATTTGACTGGTTATGGAGAACCACTACTTGCGTTTTCAGAAATTAAAAAGTTAGTGATATATGCTGAAGAGAGATCAACTTCGAATAAGAAAATTGATATCGGATTCACAACAAATGGTGTTTTGCTAAATGATGAAATTATTGATTATCTTGAACAACATAAGATCTATTATGGAATTAGTATTGATGGGTTAAAAAAGCAAAATGACGCATATAGAAAAGGTTATAATATAAGAAGCGTTTTTGATTTAGTGGATTTAAATATATCAAAAGTAAATAAAAAAATGATAGGCGTTTCATCAACATTAACCAATAAATCAAAAAAAATTATTAGAATGTACAATTATTATCAAAAAAAATTCAATGTTGTTACAATGAAACCGGTCCGTTTAAATTCTGGGTTATATGATTTGAAAACATCAAATATGCTAATCAAGGAGTACAGGAAATTATCAAAGAAATTACTTACACACGCTATCAATGAAGATTTTGGCTATATTTTGCCAATTTTGAGGGATGAAGATTTCTTTGGTAAATACTTGAAAAGAGTTGTTGCAAATGTACCAGTTATCGCGAGATGCGGAGCTGCAACAACAAAAATTGCAATTGATGTTGATCAAAATTTCTATATATGTGGGGCTGCTATCGGTAACAAGAAATTTATTATAGGAGATTTGTCATCTGGGATTGATGAAAAAAAATCAGATGATATTGTGAATGAAATAATTGATAGGAAACTGTGTACCGATTGTTGGGCAAAATATGTTTGTGGGGGACCATGCTTAGTTCAACTTCATAATATTAGTCAAGATAGAGATATTCTTGATGAAAACTTTTGCTATTTAATAAAAGAAACAATTAAGATAACGTATGAGTTTAAATATAATTTAATTAAAAGTAATTCTGAGTCATACAAATTTCTTTATTCAAAGTGTTTAGACATGTATTACATTTAGAAAGGAACAAAACACATGAAAAAAACAATATTATTATTATCATTAATTTTTACATATTTTCTTGCTTTTTCGATTTTAAGTGTTGAATTAAAAGCTTCTACCAGCAATAAAAACTCTACCACAATTTGGTATGAATTTGATCTTTCAACTGATTTATCTAAATTTACTTTAAATAAAGAAACTACAAGATCAATAATCAATACCACATCCAAAAAGCAAGTATCAAAATATGACTTTCAGATTTTAGTGTCTAATGATGACGTGAAGATCATTCTTAACAGTGGAGATAAGAATGTTTTTATCGGTAAAGCGTATTTATGTTCTCAAATTTATCAAGATAATTTATGGATTAATGTTGAATCAAGTTCTTCTAGTATTGAAATTTTAACAGTGGATCTCATTAAAAGTGCAACTAGTGATTATGTTCTAGATTCTGAGGTTTCACAAGTAGGGAAAACGATTGCAAGATTGGTCTATATAGATAGAAAAACAAATAAAATAAATCATGTTACAGAAGAAATTAGTTTAAATAAATTTGAGCAAGTTCATGATATTGCACAAGAAATCAAAATCGATGAAAGCATATACGTCGAATATCGTGATTCTGTGTTGTTAAATTATCCAGAATTAATGATTGAACATCCAATTATTGATGATGAAAATATCAAAGAGTATTTCGAAATAAAAGGGGATTTTGCAGAATCTAACCGGGCAACTTTTAATGGCACTACCGGATACAGTGCATGGAGCGAAATGTTTTTACCTTCCTTGAATCTAACAATAACTGATTGGGGATTAGATTATTACTTAGATTCAATTTTTCCTACAATTGATATATTACCAAAATTGATAGACAACTATTCTTATGGTAATACTAAGTTACTTGCAAATAACCATTATCTTTTTATTAAAGAGTATACTTGGATTAATGCGCTTTACCCAAGTTATACTAATATAGTTTATATGGAATATGAGCTTCAAGGTGCTGCTGATGCTTTAATCATAACATTAAAATTTGCAGACTTTTACAGGTATTTTTCGCAAATAAGAACCTTAGTTTATTCAGGCCCTAGTAACAATGCATGGCTTGAGGATTTCTATTTTAGTTTATCCGCAGACAAACCAATAAATTATATCAAAGTTTCAAAAGCAGGACTATGGGAATGGCCTTCATTCACACCATTTAATGCAGGTCAATCAGTAATGAATACAGTATTTAGTTTAGGTGGAAATTTTTCACTAGGTACAGTTGAAGCAATATTATCTTCATTTACCGATGAAGGTGGATTTGCAAGTTCTAATGATGAATATACAGTTGAGCAACGAACATTTATCTATGATCAATTTAATTTAGATCCTATTAATGAGAGAAAGTTATCTTTCGTTATAGATCCAAGATGGATAATGAGAATAGAATACCCGGTAAAAAACTACCAACAAAGTACTTATAGATGGAAACAGTTTTCAATTGATATAAGATATCAATCAATAACTGGTGATACACCGGCTTTAGAGTATAGGCATATTGTCAATTTTAAAAGACATGCAGTTTATTCAGCACAATCTTCAAATCAACCGCTTTTAGATTTATCAATGGTTGGTGGAACTATTGCATACGTAGTACCAGTTGGCTGCTAAAACACGATTAAAAATTGGTTCTTATTACTTAACTTTGACTAAGTAAGAAAAACTTATAGTGTTAACAAAACATAAAAAAAACCATCAGATTTTGCCATAATCCGATGGTTTTATTTTTGAATATATTGATTCTAGATATGATAACTAAGTATTATTAAATAATAACAACCTT
>DITP01000056.1:0-284 GCA_002422135.1 Acholeplasmataceae bacterium UBA6181 | reverse complement strand
TAGTTTTTTAAACCGGCTACACAGAAGACAAGGTTTTCAGGATCTACCGATATTATCTTGTATATAAATGACCGAAGTGTATCACTATCAACTTCTCGAATGGGTTCATTCATTTCATAGAGTGTTGATTCAATCTTAGCAAGCCTTGAACGTGTATCATAGTTCACTAAGTATTGGCCTTCCAGCTTCTTGATTAGGTTGGTATTGCTTTCGAGTTGATTTGATTCGGATTTGTATTAATGATTCAGCAAATAGTTACCCTGTTGAATCTACATGTGATGTAT
>DITP01000015.1 GCA_002422135.1 Acholeplasmataceae bacterium UBA6181 | reverse complement strand
CAAGCTGCGCCACGTCCCGGCTCATTCATTATATCAAATCTAGACTATAAAAAAAAGGGCTAAAAAGCCCTTATATACGAATTTATGCAAGTGATCCCATCGGATCCCAAGGTTTAAGTTCAATGGGTTTTTGTTCCCACGCTTTTTGTTGTTCCTTATTTAAATATTTTTTATGAACAACGGCTTGGTAAACATATTGATCAAACCAAGTATCGCTTGCTAAGAAATAGCCTTTTTGGCCATTTTCATCGCCCCAGCTGTTTTCAATCTTCCAACGATTGGGCTTATTATCATCAACATTGACTGCCGTTAAAACCATCGCGTGATTCATCGCACCTTGACTATAGTCTAATTGATCTTCTTTAGACATATAAAGACTCATTTCTAACATCGCTTCATCATCAAAGGATTGATCATCCCAAACCCCAAGTTTACGATCACCATAACGTGCAACATCTGATCCAAACCACACCACTTCATGGTCAAACATTTGTTTTAGTACAAGATCTTTTAAATCCTTCATTTCTAAATTCAAATATTTAATGTCTCTACCACCAATGACATTTCCTAAATATTGAACGGTATATGTTTTCATATAAGGCTTATCTTTGGTTGGCGCATGAATAATCGACACAAAGTCTTTTAATTCAACACCAGACATTTGATAAAAATCATGTGGATTTAAATTTTTTTCTACTCGATAAACATCATTTGACACATATTCAAAATTGAATGTTTTGGGTGGTACACCAAAGTTTGTTGTTAAGAACGTATAAAGCTCATCTAACGTCTTTTCTTTAAGTGCTGATATTTCCACATCTTTTCCATTTTGATGCAAACGGCGGGCATTTGCAGCGTATTGGCGAAGTTTTACGTTAATGATACGGTTCATGAAAGCTGTTGCTCCTGATGAAGCTGTTTCAACCATTGCTTCTTTAGGAACAACCCCATATTTTTCGATAAGACTAACAAACATATCCCATTGTCCACCGTCTTGAATGCCTGTTTTTAAAAGGTGTTGAAGGGTCCGATCATCTTGATCGACTTCTAAAAAATCATCCATCGCTTCAATAAAATAATTAATTTTTTCTAATTTATCATAGAAGGCTGTATAGTTTTGTGATAATTCAAATTCTTTCAAATCATAACGTCTTGCAAAAGCTTCACGTAAGACATTAAGTCCTGCATAAATCCAGCATCTTCCACTCGATTTTTGGTTGGTCACTGGAAGTGATTTGATCACGTGAGAAAATTTAAATTGAACATTGGGTTTTTGTTCTTGCTTATCAAAAAGTTTCGATAACTCATTGTTCATGAGCACACGTCTTAATGCTTGTTGAACAGGTTTTTTTCCATAGTTCTCTTCATAACTTTTTAATGCTTTACTGTCAATCGGTTTCATCTTTCTTCTCCTTTAAATTGATCTTAAATTTCTTTCATCTTTAAATGTTTCGACAATCGCGTAGTCGTTATCTTTAACAATCACTAAACTTGTATTCACATAGTTGATAATATTTGAGACACGTTGTGGAGGCACAGCAATTAATAATTGTATACTTAAACTATTGTAGAATTTCATCATCGCGTCAATTCTACTTTCATCCATATTGTTAAAGGCTTCATCGAATAAGACAATACATCCTGAATCAATTCGACGATTTTTCGATAAGAGTTGTTGGAAAGATGCAGCAATTACGATATAGAATGGTACTTGGGTTTCCCCACCACTTTTTTCTTTCGATACTTTCGAGAAATAAGATTTATTGCCATTGGTATTTGTCACTTCAATGTCATATGACATATAATTTCTATAATCTAAATATTGATAAGTCAACTGATCGAATTCCGGATCATTAGAGGCAATCTTTTCAAATAATTCCATCAAAATGGTTTCATTTTTCTTTGTCAAGTTCTCGGTAAATAATGTATGTTTCGATATCGCTTCATTGCCCATGATAATTTCATAATAAATCTTATAATCCGGGTGGTCTGATGCTTTATAAACCAGTTGATAAGAGTCACTGCCAAAGGTTTTATCCACTAATGCGATGTTTAAGTCTTCAATTTGTTGTTGGGCATTTTCGATGGATGCTCTTAGTTTCCCCACAAATTCTTCTTTAAATCCAATTTCAGAATTTCTTCTAAGTTCAGTGGCTTCTTGTTCATAACGCACTAAATTATGATTCCGAATGTGAATAGCTTCCGTTTCAAAGTCTTCAAATCCTTCCATCGATGGATTGCCATTGAAATGATAAATGTTAATATATTGTTTCATCAAATTAACGATTTCCGTTTCAGCTTTCACGACTTGTTGATTTAGACTGACATTCGATTGAGCAAGATGATTGGTAATCTTATCATGATCACGATCATATTTTAACTTCAATGCGTAAAACTGTGTGTTTGCCATTGAAAGTTTTTCTGGATGTTTTCTGGATAACTCTTTTTGTTCAATCAAGAATAAATCAAGCTTTTCTTTAATATCTTCAATGTGATCTAAAATGCGCTGACGATCTTCTCGGTGAGTAGCAATTTCACCAACGATGCCTTCTTGTTCACCTCTCAAAATTTTACGATTGATTTTTAAACGTTCGATTTGATCATCAACTTTTTGAAGTCTTTGATCCGATTGCAAATTCAAAATTTGTTCTTCGATTTTTTGGAATTCTTTTCGTGTTTGTTTAATGAGATCAAAATATTTAGTTTGATTTTGATGAACGAGTTGATTACTCTTGCTTGCAGATAATATTCTTAAGACTCGATCCGTTTGATCGGTTGTTTGATAAAGTTTATTCATCTTCGTTTCAAGTTCAAATAATCTTTCACTCGCGAGTTTCATTTGAATTTCAGTCGCTTGTTTACCAATGTATGGGATATCATACGCTCTTGGGTTAATTTGACGAGCCGTGTAATTCGAATAGGTCATACAAGTTGGCGTAATTGAGCGATTAAAGTTCTTTAAATCTTTGACAGATTCCACACAATGTGTATTACCTAATGCCATATTGACATAGTATCTCGCATATAAATGATCGGTGGATACTTTATCTGCTAATGTTCCTGGGATTGTTTTATCATATGTCGTTATTTTTTGAGTATTCACTAAGCCAACACCATAAATCTTTTGTTCATATTTGATGCGCTCATAAATTTCTAAAGCATCATTAAAATATGCAGGTTCAACGATAATGTCAAAACGTTGGGTATTTAAATAACCTTCTACAGCGTTGCGCCATGTTTCATCGTTGACTTCAATGAGTTCACATAAAGGTCTGACAAAAATATCTTTTTGATAATATCGCGTGAGTTCTTCATTAAGTGAACGAATCAAATTTTCAACATAAAAAGGATATGTTTTCACTTGCTTTTTTAATTGATTGACTTGTTGTTGTGCATTTCTGATGTCTTCAGAGAGTTTACGCTTATCTTCTTCCACGCGATCTTTTTCCGTGTGATAAGCTTGAAGATACGCCGTCACATCCTGATTTAAAAGGCTGAGTTGATGTTGAAGTTCTTCAGATTCGAGTTGATCTTCATGGGTTTGATAATAATCAACAAATGATTTTAATCCGGTTGAAGGAATAAAGTTTAATAATTCTTTCGCTTGTTTAAATTCTTTATCTAAGGATTCCTTAAGTTGACTTAAGATATCTTTTTGATTGTCATATTCTAAAGATTTCTTGCGCAAAGCTTCTTGATAATTGTCCAAAGTTCTTGACAAATCATTATCCGATTTTGAGCGCTCAAGACTAATCATGTTTTGATCCGTGTCTTCGAGTTGTTGATCAATTTGTGATTTTTGATCTCGTAATAAATCTAATTTCTTCTCAATCGAGGTTAATAATTCTTCTTGATCATGAATAAATGCTTCTCTTTTTTCAACCCAGTTCAGTTGATCAATGAGACCATTTGTATCCATTTGCTCTTTATTGGATTGCATGAGTTCTTTATGATCAATCATCTGATCAAGATGCGCCAATTTATCACGATCACGTTTAATCTCTAATTCAACTTTTTTAAGTTGAGCTACATTATTTTTTAAGGATTGAATATCAATCGGATCATCATCCAGTAAAAACTCAAATACGAAAGCTTGTAAGTCAATCGGTCTGAATGCTAAAGCTTTCGGTAAAATACGGGCGTATTTCGTCGCATCCATTCCGAAAAACCGTGCAAGTGATTCGCGATATTTACGTTGTGATTCAAACGGTTGTAAATCAACACCAAGTGCTTTTAAATAGGCTTTCATGCCCTTATAATCTCTTGGTGTTCGTTTTTCAAGGAAGAGTTCATCATGTATTGAAATCTTCTCTAAAAGATAAAAACGTTCTTTTAATTGTGCATTTTTAGGTAAGTCTAAAATACAACCGAGGGTTGTAAATTCTTTTGTCAGTTCATCATAAAATTCTAAAGCTACATGGGAAATAACATCACCATTGCGCAAAAATTCCTTATTTTCCGCACCAATACGACCACGAATGTATCCTTCTAGAGTTCTTTTTGCATCATCGGTAGCAGCAATATTAAATTTAGAACCACTACGACCACCAACAAAAACAAATTGCATAGCATCAAGCAGTGTGGACTTTCCTGATCCATTTTCCCCAGAGATGAGTGTGTTATCCTTGATATCAATCGTTTGGTTTGAAAATAAATGCCAATTGATCAGTTTAATCTTCGTCAGTTTCTTCAATGTCCTCACTACCTCCTTCCATGTAACTCTCTAAGCGATCCACCACATGTTTAATCGAGTCCATATTTGTGACATATAAAATGGTTGGATAAATTTTTATTCTCGCGTCATCATGGAGGCCTTTATCAATGTAATCAATTAAATTATAGTTTCTTAAAAAACTTAATCCAGGTTTAAGTTTATCTTTCGTAATTCGTTTATTATCTAAATAGCCAATACGTGTGAGTTCATCATGAATTTCATTTAAATAGATTTCGACATGCTCATCTAATGTAATCAAATCTTTTTTTCGTTGATACAAAATACGAATGACTAAAATTAAAATACTTTCGGTTTTTCTAAGTCGCATATGGTTAAAATAATTTTCATTTTGAATGAAAACCACTTCATCTGCTCGCATAATATTCAACGAAAAATCCGTGAGTTCAAAAAAACTTTCAAATACATCTTTATAAGCGAGAATAAAACGATAATCATTTTGATCACCTGGTTTTTTCTTTGTCAATAAATTAACTTGATAGAGTTTGTTAACGATGCGTGAGAAATTGCTTTTCTCACCTTCTTTAAAATTTTGATAAGCTTCATTAAACTGCTTGATGGCTTGACTTTTATTCATCGTTTAACTCCTTTAATCTTAAAGTTTTGGAAGGTAATACGCTCTTTTTGACAGATTTTTTTCGTCATTTCAATATCATAATGCATTCCTGTCGATTTTGAATACAAGAAAATCAAAATCAGTCGCACATAATCTTCTTGTGTATCTAATGGGATGTCACATGCATCAATATAGGGTTTATCATGAAGTAAATCCTTGACAAAAATATCAATTTCTTTTTTCCCATAAATGTTATTTTTAAGTAACATTTTAATTTTTTCTTGCCTAAATTCATCGGTAATCGAATCTGGATCAAATAAGATTTCTTCAGGGTTCGTATCAATTCTAACTCTTCGCTGATTGTAAAGTGATTGTGTATCGATGTTTCTAATTTGCACAAGATTGAAAAGTGATGCATAATCAAATCCCTTTTGATCTAGCACAATTTTAAACAAGCGATTGAATATCCCTTCAATGTCATCAGATTGATTCGTAAAAAACATAATTTTTGCAGCTGCTGCGCTAATGTATTGTTCGTTTTTACGGTCAATCGCTTGAATTAAATATTCTAAAGCAGTAAAACTTTCGCTAATATAAATCAGTTTATTTTCAATCATATGATAAGCTTCATTGAAATCTTCAATATGCTTGATTTTCATCACATGTTCAGTGAGTGTTTCCATGATTACTTCATCATTGAGTATTCTTGAAACTTGGGATAAAATTGCTCGTTTATAACGGGATAAACTATCGGTCGTTTTTAAATTATAGTATGCGGAATCAAAGAAATTTTGTTTATATTCAATTAAAAGTTTTTCAAGTAAATGTTGTAAGTTTTGTTCGGCTTTTTGGCGTGTAATATCGTAATAATAACGATAAATGTTTGCCTTTAACGCTTTTAGTTTACGCAAAATATCATTGGTCTTTTGATGAGCTTGTTCTAAAACACCAAATCCTTCATCTTCATTAAAAGATGACAAAAGGGAGTACACTGTAAAAATTTCACCTGTATACTCAGTTTGTACATTATTCTTAATGCGCTCTAAAACATCAATCAAGTGAATCGAATAATCAAATAAATTCAAAGAAGTCTTATAATTCCCAAGTTCTTCTTCACCTATCCAACCATAGAGTTTCAACGTGTTGATGACTGAAACAGCTTTTTGACGACTTGTTCTTGCAGGTTCATCGTCCATGTCTTCTAAGATAAGGTCATCTTCAACTTCATCAAAATAATCAACTAATTTCTGGATAATAAACTCACGTTCACCCTGAAATGCATCTTCGATTGAATCACTCGCGTGATAAATGATAAAAATACAATCGATATATGTCTTACGATTCGGGGAGGCAAGCACACTGAAAAAATTGGTTGGGATCATATCAAGTAAATGTGCCATAATTCCTCCTTTATTTTAATAAAATAAAAAAAATACGGATTTCATCTTTATTGTAACATGAAAGTCCATATTTTTAATAGCGTTTTCAGCGATTTCCTTGGATTGAAATGCGGATTTTTTTGCCGTTAATTTGTTGATGATTTAATTGTTCTAAACGTTTAATCGCAGCAGGATGAATTTGAAATTCAGTTTCATGAGCCGATAAATGAATATCCCCAATGTTTTTTGGAAATAAATCAGCATGTTTCTTTAAGTAATCGAGTAAAGTGACTGGGCGTATGCCATCTTCTTTTCCTAAATTGATTTTCGCCATTTTATAGTTAATGGGTTTACCACTGCGATCACGACTCAATCTTTCAACCTCAGGTTTACGTTCATTTGAGCGTTTTTGTGGTTCCTCAATGGCATCATATTGTTTCGTTTTTGGAGTCAATTTTGAAAGGAGTGCAAATATGATTTGTTCGTCTGTAATACCGTCTTGATTTAATCTTTCTCTAAAGATATGTCCATCTTGATTCTCTGATAGAATAATGGATTTGAGTGATTCATAAGACCGTTCTAAACGCTTTTTCTCGATGTCTTCATCACTTGGAAATTTCATTTCAACCATTTTTTGTTTGATGAATCTTTCGATGAGTGCAAGTTTTCCACGCATGGATGGATAAACTAAGGAGACAGAAACACCAGATTTACCCGCACGGGCAGTACGACCAATACGATGCACATATATTTCGTCTTCAAATGGGATTTCATAGTTGATAACCATATCGACATGCGCAATGTCAAGTCCTCTTGCTGCAACGTCAGTCGCAATCAAATATTTCAATTTTTTAGCTCTAAAGCGTCCCATGACATAATCTCTTTGACTTTGCTTGAGATCACCATGAAGTGCATCAGCTTCATAATCATGTTTTTGAAGATATCCTGATAAACTATCCACATCATTTTTGGTGTTCGCGAAGATGATGGCTGATTGTGGATCATAGTAATCTAAGAGTCGTGTTAGTAAAGCATCACGATCTGATTTTCTCACATGATAAACAAGTTGTTCAACTTTGTCTACGGTCATGGTAGGTGTGTCAACTTTGATCATTTCTGGATTTCTTTGGTACTTAGTTGCTACTTTTTTAATAAACGGTGGAACAGTGGCTGAAAATAGTGCTGTTTGTCTTTCTTTCGGTGTATCTTTCAATAGCTTTTCCAAATCTTCTTGAAAGCCCATCTTCAACATTTCATCCGCTTCATCTAGAACCAAAATCTTTAATCCAGAAAAATCCATCGTTTGACGTTCTAAATGGTCAATTGCTCTTCCTGGGGTAGCAACCACGATTTGTGGTTTTTCTAAGAGTGCCTTAAATTGTTTCGTATACGATTCACCACCATAAATCGATGTGATTTTGATAGCTTTATTAAACTTAATGAGTTTTAAAAACTCCTTATAGACTTGGAGTGTTAGTTCTCTTGTTGGACAAATGACTAGAGCTTGAATATTGTCATCATTCAAATCAATTTTTTCTAAAATTGGAATCGCAAAAGCGAACGTTTTCCCCGTCCCAGTTTGTGCTTGTCCAATAATATCTTTACCCTCAAGCATCCGTGGGATTGCGACATGCTGAATCGATGTCGTCTCTACTAAACCTAGGTGCTCAATGGCATCTTTTGTTTCTTTCAAAATTGGTAAATCTGCAAATAATAAATTCATTTTTTTCCTCGATTCTTTTAAACCTTGTTTACTATACCATATCTAGGTTAATAATACCACTAAATTAAATAAAAAAGACTCAATGAGCCTTCTTTCTTCCACAATGTTCACCGATGCAGTGTTCATTAGTCTTTAACGTTGCTTTTGCAGTATTTAAAGCTTCAATCATAGCCTCTTTCGAGTGATAACCATCGAGCTTCATTTTACCTTCAATTCGAATGTGTGGAATGGAGTGAATCTTTTTAAATAGTGCATTTTCTAAGTTTGATTCAACTTGATCATAATATGCATTAGAGTTTAAAACCTCATGAACCATTTTTCCATCAAGGTAGTTTTTAATGGCGATAATTTTTAAAAATTCCTGATCTGTGATATCTTTATTCTCATTTTGAATGGCGTCACATAAACTTAAATTAAACTCATGTTGTGCATGATATTTTTTGGCTAAATGTGATAAACGGTGAGCATCATAGGTTTGCATTTCATGTTGTTTCAAAGGATAACTCCGATAGAGTAATTCCAGGTCTTCAATGACATATTCATGCAAAAGCTCTTCGATGGCTTTCATTTGTTGATAAGATTCTTTGTGGTTAAAATCAAACCATACTTCAATTTTCATACATACACCTTTTTCTATAGATCATCTCTATTCTATCGGTGAATAGGTCATGAAATCAATTATTTTGCAATGTATCGAGTTCTTTTAGTGCAACTTCAATGTCATTTTTTTGATAGCCTTTTTGATATAGCTTTTCATATATCTTTTTCTTAAGTTCATAACCTTGAAGTTTTTTTGCATACTGTTGATAGATTTTGCTAAATTCTTTTATAATGATATCTCGCTCAGAAACATTTGACCAATCTAAATGTTTTTGTATAACTTCATCAATTAAGTCCAAACTAAATCCTTTTCGAACAAAATAAGTTTTGAGTTTTAAAGTCATTTGACGTATGGACTCTTTTTTTTGTGACTTCGCTTTTTGAGGAATTAATTGGATGAGTATGTCTTTTTCATCAAGCGTTTGGAGTCCCTGATCAATCAATTCTTTTTGAATCCCTTTTTGTAACAACTTAAAAGTTATAACTTGCGGTCCCTCGCTAAACTTCTTGATTTCTATATAGTTTTTGACATAAATCGCATCGTTCAAATAGCCTTTTAATTCAAAATCCTTGATGATTTGTTTAATGATTCGATCTTTGCATGCTTGCGTGTTCAAATATGTTTTCATTTCGTATGAAGTCATCATTCGACTCAGTTTTTTTAAACCTTTTTTTCGATAATGATAAAAATCTTGATCATCTAGAAGTGCTTGATAAGTATTGTCATCATAAGTCATTAATGGCTTAATGCGGTACTTTAAAACAACCTCAGGTTCAATCTCTAAGGTCTCATGATTGACTTTAATACGATAGATTTTGCCTTTTTTTAAGACTTCTGTGATTGTCATCACATCATCACCCTTTAATGATTTCAATTAACGATAATAATTGCTCATCATATTGATAGTCATGAAAATACTCCAAATAAAGATCATATATTTTGTGTGCTGTTTCTAAATCTAAATCTCCACTCATTGTTAAATTATAGTCCGTTTGAAATTGCATGATCGCATCTTCAGTTGCTTCATCAAAATAACCATCGATACGAAGATTAAAATTCCCTTTACCATATATGTTTAAGAACTCTTGAAATGGAATCAATGATGGTGAAACATCATCAAAAGATAGCAAACCTTGATAAACAGGAACACCAATCGATTTAATCCCTTGGTTTTCAATTAAAATAACCTCTAGTGGATCTGATGAAACATTTTTTTGGTTTCCATAAAACCATTGACCTTCTGTATAAGTTAATGAATAATTGACATCATTGATTCGTTCCAAAAACCTTGTGTTTTGGTAAACCCCTTTTCCAAATGTAGCTTCACCATAGAGTTTGTATCCACCATTTTCGCTTAAAGCGGCTGCTAACACTTCAGATGCAGAGGCTGATCTTTCATTCACTAAAACAACAATATTATAGGCTTTTTCTTGTGATAAGCCTCCATAATATAGTGTTTGGTTCCCATTCTTATCTGTCAATGAAAATGCTGGTGCGTTCGTTTTAACTAATAATTGTTGAACAATACCTGGAATTAATCCACTATATCCTTGATTAGAAAGCGCAGTAAGTGCCCCTCCTGGATTATTTCTTAAGTCGATAATGAGTGTTTGATTCGAATTTGATCCGTTTAAAATGTCACCTTCTAGCGCTAAAAGTGCATCATTAAAGACTTTGCTGGTCCCTTCGGTAATACCTTCTTGATAACCAGAAAATTGATTGATATTAATATAACCAATGTTATTTTCATTTAAATCAAGGGTATAAGCTGTTGGTGTGTTGACTTCTTGATAGACGATATGAACAATTCTTTCATTTCCATCAGGATCTTCTACAATAAATACTTTTTCTTCTCCCAAATCTCCACTTAAATAACTTGTAACCACAAGTGAGTTTTCTAAATCTCTAAAGTAGATTTTTTGTTGGTTGATTTCTATGCCGACGATTAAGTCATTAGGATATAGTTTTTTTACTGCAGCTCCTTGATAATAAACATTTGTTACTCTTAAATCATTTTCTTCAAATTGAAATTGTAAACCAATACCAACAAATTTCTCTTGATCAGTTGGCATCGCATAAATCGACTGACTCACTAATCGTGTATAGGGATCATCATTAAGTTTCCCATACGTGTTAATGACTGCTTCCATTTGTGCAATAAATGCGGCATCAATTTCATCAGAAGAAATCTCATATAAATAATAGTCTTTGAATGTTTGAGTAATATATTCAAACATCGTATCACTATTTGTTCCTGGCGTTTGTGGTGTTTCAAGCGATTGATATTGCATACCTGCAACAAATGCTAAAATGACACAAACAAAAAATATAATCGCTAGCTTTTTACTTCCCATGAAGCCACCTCCCTTGAAAATCCTTCACCTAATGCCTCTTTAGTTCGAGTAACGAATGTAAATGCTTTAGGATCAACTTTCTTAATGATCCGTTTAAATAAATATAGTTGATTGCGATCAACTGTACAAACCATCATCATTTTCTTTTCTTTAGAAAATCCGCCCATCGCTTCAACGAGTGTTACACCACGTTCAAGCTCAAGAAAAATACGCTCTTGCATCAAATCAGCATAATCTGTGATGATAAACGCTGTATAACCAGCCCTACCTTCAATCGAAAGTTTATCAATGATGAGTGCTGTCAAAAGCATCGAACCTAAGGCATATAAACCTAACTCAAAATTGATGATCATTGCAATAAATATAATGATTCCATCTGTTAAATAAATGGCTGTAGAAAAGGGGATATGCAAATATTTGTTTAAAATATTTTGAATGATATCAATCCCACCTGTTGTCGCATTAGAGCGAAAAACAATTCCGATTCCAACACCTAAGAAAATACCACCAAAGAGTGCTGAAATCATGAGTGGTGATTCGTTTAAATGTTTGACAAAAAAATCTTGTGCCACAGTTTTTTCCAAGATAAAAATAATCGTGGGTGATAAAAGGGTGGCATAAATCGTTTTGATAAAAAAGATTTTTCCTAAAAAGATGAATCCAATAAAGAGTAACACCGTATTCGCAATATACATGAAGATACTAATCGGGATTATATCTTGCAAAATAACAGATACACCCATAACACCACCAATGATTAAATTAAATGGTAAAAGGAAAAAATAGAAACCAATCGACATCAAAATGACGCCGACTGTAATTTCTATGACTTCTCTCCACTTTGCTTTATTCATGTGTCTCACCTGATTTTAAGTAAGCATTGATAAATCCGTCTAAGTCTCCATCCATGACTAAATCCACTTGTGAAACTTCATAGTTCGTTCTGTGATCTTTCACCATTTGATAAGGATGAAATACATACGATCTAATTTGTGAACCCCAGGCAATATCCTTTTGTTCGCCTTTGATATCTTTCAAAGCTTGTTCTTGTTTTTTAATTTCTTCTTGGACAAGTTTAGCTTTTAACACTTGCATCGCTGATTCTTTGTTTTTAAGTTGACTACGCTCATTTTGACACGTGACGATAATATTTGTTGGTAAATGGGTAATTCTGACCGCAGAATCAGTTGTATTGACAGATTGTCCGCCGGCACCACCACTGCGATAAACATCAACTTTAATATCTTCATCATTGATTTCAATATCAATTTCATCATCAATTTCAGGTAAAACATCTAAAGATGCAAAAGATGTATGTCTTCTTGCATTCGAATCAAATGGCGAAATACGAACTAACCTGTGAACTCCTCGTTCAGCTTTAAGATAACCATAGGCATATGGCCCTTTGATGAGAAGTGTCACACTTTTAATGCCAGCTTCTTCACCTGCTTGATAATCGAGAACTTCAACTTTATATTTTTTCTTTTGCGCATATCTTGAATACATTCGATAAAGCATATCTGTCCAATCTTGAGACTCTGTACCACCTGCACCTGGATGGAGTTCGATAATTGCATTGTTTTGATCATAAGGTCCATTGAGTAACGTTTCAATCTCAAACTCATGAAGATGATCTTCAAAAGCTTCAATATCAGATTCTAAAATATCCCATTCTTCAGTACCTTCTTCAGAAATACTAAACCATTCAATTAATCCTTTAAATGTCTTTTCGAGTGATTGAAATTGATTTATTTTTTCAATGATAGCATTTGCTTCTTTCGTCACTTTTTTTGCTTCTTTTGTATCGTTCCAAAACCCAGGAACCTGCATCTTTAGATTCAGATCATCATACGTTTTTTTTAGTTTTTCTGGTTGAATTGCACGCTTTAAATCTTCAAGGCTTTGTTTAAATAATGCCATTCGCTTATTGACTTCATACGTTTCCATGATAGCCTCCTAGCGCCAAGGTAAATTACGTTGTGAACGATTTTTTCTAACCTTTGGTTTTTTTGGCCGATCATCAGGTCGGCCTTCATTAGTTTGTGTATTTTTAACTACCGCTTCACGTTCAACATTATATTGGATTTGCGCTCTTATGGCATATCGTGTGGTATCTTGAGCAATTTTTCTAACCATTTCATTAAACATTCTTAACCCTTCACCTTGATATATGACTAGTGGATTTTGTTGACCATATGCTTGAAGAGTCACACCTTGTCTAAGCTCACTCATCGCATCAATATGCTGCATCCAATAGGTATCAATAATTCGGAGCATAATAACTTTCAAGAATTCTTCAAAGATTTCTGGTGGGACTAAAGCTTTTTTGCGATCAATTTCCTTATCAGCTAAGTTAATAATAAAAGCTTTTAAATTCTCAATATCTAGAGATCCAATATTTTCTTGTTTAAGCGTATCTGGAGGGAAAATATTCCCATTAAATTGTGCATAAACATTTTCGTAATCAATCGTGATTTGATTTTTGTTGTTCGTATGAATAAATGGTGTAATCATGTCAATAATCGATCGTCTTACTGTATCTCTCACTTGATCTTCAATCGATTTCAACGTCAAAATGTCACGACGATTTTTATAGATAATTTCACGTTGCATCCGAAGTACATCATCATACTTCAAAACGTTTTTACGTGTATCGTAGTTATTGCCTTCAATTCTCTTTTGGGCACTACTTACAAAACGTGAGAACATTTTAGATTCTAATTGTTCGCCACCTTTATTTAGTCTTTCAAGCATTTCTAGACGACTCTTAAACGTTTCACCACCGAAACGCATCATCAGTTCATCTTCTGCAGATAAATAAAATCTTGAGTATCCAGGATCTCCTTGTCGTCCACTACGACCTCTAAGCTGATTATCAATACGTCTTGATTCATGACGTTCACTCCCAATAACCGCTAACCCTCCGAGTGCAACAACACCTTCACCAAGCTTGATATCCGTACCACGACCAGCCATGTTGGTTGCAATCGTTACTGCACCTTTTTGACCTGCTTTTAAGACAATTTCTGCTTCTCTTGCATGGTTTTTAGCATTTAAGACTTCATGAGGAATTCGTCTTTGTTTGAGCATCCACGATAATTCTTCTGATGTTTCAACAGCGATCGTACCAATCAAGATTGGTTGACCTAAGTTATGCCTGTGCTCTACTTCATCACATAATGCTTTAAACTTATCATCTTTTTTTGCATATAAAAAATCTGGAGCATCATTTCTGATCACTGGAGCGTTCGTTGGAATTTCAATAACATCCATATTATAGATTTCTCTAAATTCATCTTCTTCAGTCTTTGCAGTACCAGTCATCCCAGATAGTTTTTTATACATTCTAAAGAAGTTTTGATAGGTAATGGTCGCAACCGTAACCGTCTCTTTTTTAATAGTAACAGCTTCTTTAGCTTCCAAAGCTTGATGAAGACCTTCCGTAAATTGGCGTCCTCTTAAAATACGTCCAGTAAACTGGTCAACGATTAAAACTTCGTTATCATCGACGACATAGTCAACATCGCGAAACATAATATAATTCGCACGAAGTGCATTATTGATGTGATGGACTAAAGTGACATATTTTAAATCATATAGATTATCTAATTGAAAAACTTGTTCAGCTCTTGAAATCCCTGAAGGCGTTAAGGCAATACTTTTAGACTCAATATCAATTTCAAAGTCTTCATCACGTAGAGATTTTGCAAAACGATCTGCAGATTGGTACAGATTATTCGTGTTTTTCGCACCACCAGAAATAATTAATGGTGTTCTCGCTTCATCAATTAAAATGGAGTCAACTTCGTCAATAATCGCATAATTAAGGCCACGTTGAGCAACCATATCTTTCGCATAAAGCACCATATGATCTCTCAAATAGTCAAATCCAAGTTCACTATTTGTCGAATATAAAATATCACAATCATAAGCTTCCTTTTTTTCTTCTCTCGTGATATCTCTCACATTTAATCCAACAGTTAATCCTAAAAAGCGAAATAAATCACCGATTTCACCTTCAGCTTCACGTCGTGCTAAGTATTCATTCACAGTCACAATGTGCGTTCCTTCACCATTCAATGCATGAAGATATGCTGGCATTACGGCAGTTAATGTTTTCCCTTCACCAGTTTTCATTTCAGCAATATTCCCATGAAATATAGCAACTGCACCAATGACTTGAACATGGTATGGAAAAAGTTTAGTTACACGTCTTGATGCTTCTCTGACAACAGCAAAAGCCTCAACCATTAAACTATCTAAAGATTCGCCATTTTGATATCTATTTTTAAATAGAGGGGTATAAGCTTGTAACTCCTCATCGGATAAAGCTTTCATTTTATCCTCAAGTGCAAAGACTTGATCCGCTATTTTTTTAGCTTCTTTTAGTTCTTTTTTACTTGGGTCAAACCACTTTTTTAGCATAGGTCCACATCCTTTTCGTTCTTTATTATATTACTATAATAAGCCCTTATTTACAAGCGATTCAGATGATTCAAGCATAAATCACACAATCTAAAAAACATAAAAAAATAATCGGTTTCCCGATTACTTTATTTAAAATATATAGTGATTAAAAATCAAATTTAACGTCCTGACTTTTGCAGTTAAAACAGA
>DITP01000040.1 GCA_002422135.1 Acholeplasmataceae bacterium UBA6181 | reverse complement strand
GAATGAGGATTTAATCCTGCAACTGCAAGTGTACCCTTAACGCCTAAACGATCAAGAGCCTCAATCGAGCGTTTAATATAATCCATTAAACGTGGTTTTTTCACCATGTCAATGGCTTGTCTTAAACTGACATGTCTTGATAAAAAGAATACGCGTTCTTTATCAATTTCAAACATCGTTAATGGATCTTTAGTGCCTGATAAATCCGCTAAAATTTCAGTGTGCCCAATGTATGGAACTTTGGCAGCTTTTAAAGATTCTTTATTAATCGGTGTGGTTGCAATTGCATCCACTTTTTTATCTTGAGTAAGTTCAACTGATTTTTTAATGTAATCAAATGCTGCTTGACCACACACGGCATCGACTTTCCCAAGTTCTAACTTTTTGATGTCAACTGAGTTTACAGCGACAACATTAACTCTTCCTTTTGAATAATCCGCTTTTTTAGGATTATCAATCGAATAAAGTTTTAATGGTAACTTATAAAGATCGATAATATTTTGGAGTACTGATAAGTCACCGACTAAGACAGGGTTGGATGTTTCCAATACCCGATCATTCAAACACGATTTTAAAGCAATTTCTGGTCCTATACCTGCTGGATCCCCAATCGGTACGCCAATATATGGCTTATTTTGCATAATTTCTTACCCCCTCGAAAAATGTTTTTATGGTGAGATAGGCATTTTCATCACCTATCATGCCACCTTTAGTGATAATATTTAATCCATCATATTTTCCTTCAACAACCTTACCATAAACACAAAGTGGAATGACTTCTTTTTCTAATTTGATGCCTTTCGCTCCAGAATGCGTTAAGAAAGATAAGGTTACATCACCGCCAGATGTGAAGACACCCTTTACATCTTTCGCTTTTTCAATAAGGTCTGATAACAACATCGCAAGTCTCACATTAATGATTTTTGAGATTGCATCAACATCCGAGTTTCTTTCAATCGCTAAATCATGTAAATTTAAGACTTTTCGATTTTCTGGATCTGTGGTTGCTATTATCGTGAATTCATGTTTTGAATTTAACGCTTCTTTTAATACGCGCTCTGTTTCTTTTTTTGCAGTCCCATCGTTTAACAATTTTTCAGCATCTAAAAAGATGTAATGGAAAAAAGGTTGATCATAAGCTGTTTTTAGTTGTTTAAATGTCGTATCTGTCACACTTCCGACCACATAGTAATAACGTCCAGGATTGACATCTTTTTCCATCAGTGCTTTCGTGTAATAAAGCGTAAATGGGCCTGGGTCAACAGTGATATATTCTTCATGCGTTAGAACAAGTACTTTTGAGATTTGGATAATATGTTCATTCTCAATTGCATCAAAGACAATCGCTTGATGTTCTTTATATAACTTTTTAATTTTATCAATCAATTCGTCAGTTGGTAACTCTAAATCTTTTAGATAGATATTCGCGATTTTTCCCTTGAATTGTTTTAAGAATAACGACTTTGCATCACTTGAGAAAAGCGGCATTTTTGGATCTTTCGCAACATCTGTCTGTTCTAGTGACACACCATTCACAAACACTTTGCCATCTTTACAAATACGACCTGATTTAGGAAACGCCGGAATGATTGCAATCCTCTTATTTGGAAAATATTCATGAATAGCGTTCAATTCAGAACCTAGATTCCCTCTTAAAGTCGAATCAATTCGTTTGTTAATGACTTTAATGGTTTTGCTCTTATAGTGCTTTAAAACGGTTTCTACACGTGAATAAGCATTTTCCGCAGTGGTAGCTCTCGAATCTGTTGAAACAGCCACACAATCAAAAGTTTCATGTTGTGGTATATCTAAGTAGTCGATGATGCTTAATGATTGAAACCCTAATTGGTTTAATAGAATCGCACTGGCGTTTGCCCCAGTCGAATCATCCGCAACAATTAATGTTTTTAGCATTTTACTTTCCTCCCTTAATGCCACATGAAACACCAACAAATTCAACGGTTTCAAGTTTTTGAAGATCTAATTTTTCTTTCGGAAAATCTGTGATCACCATATCAAAATCCGATAGATTACATATTTTATAAAGTGATTTACTAAAGAATTTTGAAGAATCTGTTACTAATATACGCTTATCAGAGTTTTGCATCGCTCTTCGCTTGATCAATTGTCGACCTTGTTCAGGTGTACACAAATTTAAATCACTATCAATCGATGAGGTTGCCATAATGGCTAAATCGATATTAAAGTTCCCAAGCATATCGATGGCATGAAAATCCGTGGATGATCCGGTTTCTTTCATCACAACACCACCAAGAAAAATACATGTGTTTTCGGTTAACATCATTTGTGATGCAATTCGAATATCATTCGTAATAATCGTTAAATCTTTTTGAGGTAAACGAGTTGCCACCTCATACGTGGTCGTTCCTGCATCAATATAAATGGTCATTTTCGACTTCACAAAACGTAAAACCTCACCAGCAATACACTCTTTGATGGATTGGTTTTCTAAACGTTTTTCATGATATGTGAGTTCTCTGATTAGTGTTTTATTGATAAACGCACCACCATGCGTACGTTGTAAGAGATTACTTTCTTGAAGTCTTTCTAAATCTCTACGTATGGTCATTTTCGATACTTTAAGCATTGAAGCAAGCTCATCGACCGTGATATTCCCACGATTTCCAAGAATTTCAAGGATCTTGAGCTGCCGATTGTTCCCTATCATCTAAAAAACCTCCATCTATCATATTTGTTTGTTTTTGTTTATTTCTGTTCGTTTTTATTGTAACATATTAAAATCAAACAAACAATAGAAAGGCTTAAAAAAATAAAAAAGAAAAGCAGCCTTAAAAACTGCTTAAACTCTAATGCTTTATTTTAATAGAAACTATTTTTGAAGTGCTTTTCTAATCTTTTCGGCGCGTAGTGCATAATCTTCAGATTGTGTTTCATGCATATGATTTTTCAACTTAAATACTAATCCATCATTCTCATATCGAGGAACAATGTGAAAATGGAAATGGTAAACAGTCTGTCCCGCACCTTGACCATCGTTACAAATGAGGTTAACTCCAGTAGGATTAAACGCATCTTTCACTGCTTCACCAACCTGCTTAACCACTTTAAAAAAATCACCACTCAGTTCGATCGGTATTTCTTTAAGACTAGAAAATTCTTGTTTTGTGGCCACTAGTGTGTGTCCTGGCGTTGCTTGAATGATATCCAAGAATGCAATAAACTTTTCATCCTCATAAACAATGTAAGCTGGAATTTCACGCTGGATAATCTTTGTAAATATCGAAGACATATTATTCCCTCCATATATTATAATATTATTTTGTTTTGCAGTTTTCTAATTAAAAACTCAATAAAAACAGACACGATAATCATCCAAATGGTCCATGCAAATACAAAATCATACTGTAAATTAATTTTTGATATGTAAAGTGCTTGACCGATTGAATTAGGTGTTTGTGATAAATATTCCGTCATCACTAACACTTTAAAACCAAGACCAGCCGATTGTAATAAACCGGTAAGAATATGATGACTTGTTAGTGGTATATAACAATATCTCAAACCAGTTAAAAAATGATGATCTTCAAGATGATAAACATCAAGATAAGCAGACTCAATCGATTTGATACTATCAAGGGTTTGCTGATAAACAATGGGGAACACCATAAAAAATGTCACAATATAAGGGGTCGAACGAAACCCAAATAAAATCATTAATATGACAATGATTGAAATCACGGGTATGGTACGTAATATCGTGGCATATGGTGTCATAAAAATCTCTATTTTTTTATTCACACTTGATAAAGCACCAAATATAATGCCAAGAAATCCTGAAACCATCAATATTAAAATTAAACGAAATAATGTATTTAACCATGCTAATATGGATGACTTAACATAAAAAAGTTTTGAAAAAGCAATGGATGTATCAAAGAGTGATGGCATCAGTAAAGGTTGATTAATCACGTAATATAGTGCAATCCACATTAAAAATAAAACGAAAACTGCGGATAGTTGGATTGTATATTTTTTATGCATGTCAATTCCCTCGATAATAAAACTCTTCATTTGGCAATTGATCACCAATCAATGCTGGATTCATCTTCTCAATCAATGATAAATATTTTTCAATCATCAGTTTGTTTTCCCAAGCATTTC
Source organism: Acholeplasmataceae bacterium UBA6181 (assembly GCA_002422135.1). Lineage (GTDB taxonomy): Bacteria > Bacillota_I > Bacilli_A > Acholeplasmatales > Acholeplasmataceae > UBA6181. The sequence goes on along the minus strand of DITP01000040.1, from coordinate 23,933 downwards.
GATAAACTATATGAGTTCTTGGAATACTTTGTTTAATCAATTCAAGATCCATGATTATTCCATTTAAAACTGCAACTTCTGCAGCTTCATCAACCATTTCATTAACCCGATTTGCAGAATACTTAAAATCAGATTCAATTTTTCTTAATATTTTACTGTTTAGTTTAGTATTTACAAAAATACTGGCTTGTGGATAAGTTGTTTCTTCTACGACTTCATAAAAAGGCATCAAATCAAGAACATGCAAATTCGGATATGTTTGATTCAATAATGATAATGATGGTTCCGCTGTCATAATAATCAGGTTAGGATCCAAAATTAGCATTGCATTCGCACTCGCAATATTATCCACATAAGTCACTTGGCATGAAATGTTGTAGCTAGCCAGTAAATGCTGCATCATCATATCGGGCGTTTGATTTTTGGCAAAAACAATGAGTTCTTTACCTTCAAGATCATTTAAATTTGTAAGAACGTGAGATTGACTCGCCAAAAAATAATTACCATCCACAATCGTCGCAAGCATGATGTACGGTGTTCCATTTTGGTATAGTTTAGCTCCCAAATTCGTTGGTGCAATAATCACATCATGAGATTGACTCGAAAATGCAGCAATCAACGGATCAACGCCTAATATCACATCGACTTGATACGATGAATGATTCTTAACATAAATACTCGCAAGTTCAGGACTTCCTTGAGGAACCATCACCGTTATTAAGGATTCTTTTTGACATCCAAACATAAACATAATGATAAAAATATTTAACAACAAGTTTATACTTTTTTTCACTTGCTATATGCTTCCCTTGCTTGATAATGTGTATGTAAAAGACTGTGAAAATCATGTGAACTTAATAAATTTAAGTATTCGTCATAAAGTCTTTTAATCGCTGGATTCATGTGCGATTTTCGAATCACTGCATGACTATCCATTTGATATAGAACTTTAGATCTTTCTTTTATGATATCAACATCATTCATATGTTTAGCTTTAACAATCGGTTGTCCACCACCATTGATACATCCACCGATGCATCCCATAAATTCAACAAAATGGTAGGTCTTATCCGTTGTTTTCAAATATTCTAAAAATTCACCAATCGCTTTTCCGCCTTGCACAACTGCAACATTCACTTCGATGCCTGATATAGTGTAACTCGCTTCTTTAATGCCTTGTTTACCCCTCACTTCTTTAAATTCTAAAGGGCAATCTTTTTCTTCTAGCATTGCTGAAACTGTGCGAAGTGCTGCTTCCATCACTCCACCGCTAGCTCCGAAAATAGCTGCAGCTCCGGTGTATTTGGCTAAATCACCAAATGGTTCCATAGGTTTCAAATTTCTAAAATCAATATTACGGCGTCTAATTAATCGTCCAAGTTCTCTTGTCGTCAAAACAATATCAACATCTTGTAACCCATCTCTACCCATACCATCACGATGAGCTTCAGATTTTTTAGCAACACAAGGCATAATGGAAACAGAATATATGTCTTTTGGATCAAGATTTAATTTTTTGGCATAATAAGTTTTAATTAATGCTCCCGCCATTTGTTGTGGTGATTTACATGTCGATAAATTGGGAATAAATTCAGGATAATAAAGTTCTAAATAATTGATCCATCCAGGTGAACAAGATGTGAACATTGGTAAAACACCATCATTTTTGAATCTTTCTAAAAATTCACTGGATTCTTCAACGATAGTCAAATCCGCTGTAAAGTTGGTATCGATAATTTCGTTAACGCCGAGTTCATAAAGTGCAGCAAACATCTTTCCTTCAACATTCGTCCCGATTGGATATCCAAATTCTTCCCCAAGTGTTGCTCGAATCGAAGGAGCAACTTGTACAATAACGGTTTTCTTCGGATCTCGAATTGCTTTTTCAAAGTTTTTTACATCAATATTTTCTCTGATTGCTCCTGTAGGACACGATTGAATACATTTCCCACAGTAAATACAACCTGCATCATCAAGATTATGGAACTGAGCTGGACCAACATATGTGACTGTCCCACGTTGATTGAAATTTAAAACCCCTATACCTGTGTAATGTTCGCAAGCAGAGACACATCGACCACACAAAATACATTTGCTTGTATCGATGACCATCGAATCTGAAGTACTATTTAAATGACTTTCTTTTAACTCAAACCCATAAAGATCACTAAACTCATTGGTCACATTATATTCACGTAATAAATCTAAAAATTCACAATTTTCTTCTCTTGAACATTTGAAGCACTCAAAATGGTGATTTGATGCTAATAGTTCAAGGTTCATTGACACATAATTATAAATCTTTTGGTTTTCAGTAATCACTTCCATACCTTCATGAACAATCGTTTTACATGCAGGTTTTAAATTAGGGTTCCCATCAATTTCGACTGAACATAAGCGGCAATTGCCTTCTTCATGAATCCCTTCTAAATAGCACAATCTTGGAATATTGATTCCTTGCTCTTCAGCAGCTTTTAAAACAGTATACCCTTCAGGTACTGCATATTCTTTTTGATTAATTTTTATCGTCACATGTTTAGGCATGTTGAACCTCCTGCAATGGTTGTTCAGTCACAATCGCACCGACTGGACATGCTTGTTTACATGCACCACAGCGTATGCACAAATTAAGATCAAGCTTGTGGATTGTATTTGGCCAACCTGTAATGGCACCCACTGGACAATTCACTGCACACTTCGTACATCCAACACATTTTTGATCAATATAAAAATTCGTGAGTTCTCGACAAACTCCAGCTGGACATGTCTTTTTTAAGACGTGTGCTTCATATTCATCTCTAAAATGCTTTAGTGTTGAAATCACCGGATTTGGTGCAGTTTGGCCGAGTCCACATAATGATGTTTCTTGAATCATGTGCGCAAGTTCTTCAAGTTTATCAAGATCTTTCAATGAACCTTCTCCAGCACAAATACGATCGAGTATGTCTAGCATACGCTTCGTACCTTCACGACATGGCGTACACTTCCCACAGGATTCATCCACCGTAAAATCTAAATAGAATCTTGCGACATCAACCATACAATTATCTTCATCCATAATAATCATGCCACCAGATCCCATCATTGATCCAAGAGCTTTAAGACTATCAAAATCAATCGGTGTATCTAGATCTTTGGTTGTGATACATCCACCTGATGGACCACCAGTCTGAATGGCTTTAAATTTCTTACGATTAGGTATACCTCCACCAATATCATAAATAACTTCACGTAGAGTTGTTCCCATAGGAACTTCGATAAGACCTGTATTTTTAATTTTCCCACCGAGTGCAAACACTTTAGTTCCGGGAGAAGCTTCTGTTCCGATTGAACGGAACCATTTTGCTCCCTTAAAAAGGATTACTGGAACATTCGCAAATGTTTCAACATTATTCACATTAGTAGGTTTACCCCATAATCCAGAAACTGCTGGGAAAGGTGGTTTAAGTCTAGGCATTCCACGATTACCTTCAATTGACGCAATGAGCGCTGTTTCTTCACCGCAAACGAATGCTCCAGATCCTAATCTCAATTCAATATCAAATTGAAATGATGTTTTTAATATATTTTGTCCTAATAAACCATAATCATATGCTTGCTTAATCGCATGATTTAAACGTTCAACAGCAACAGGATATTCAGCTCTTACATAGATGTAGCCTTGTTTTGCACCAATCGCATAACCACAGATTGCCATGGCTTCTAAAATAGAATGTGGATCTCCTTCTAATACAGCACGATCCATGAAAGCTCCTGGATCTCCCTCATCCGCATTACAAATAACATATTTCATATCGTTTTTTTGTTTATATGCAAACTCCCATTTTAATCCTGTAGGGAATCCTCCGCCACCACGGCCACGCAATCCTGAATCTTTCATTTCTTGCACAACTTCCAAAGGTGACATTTCTAATATGGCTTTTGCAAGCCCAAAGTATCCATCTCTTGAAATATATTCATCAATCTTCAGTGGATTAATTACACCACAATTTCTAAGTGTTATTCTTCTTTGCTTGCGAAAAACATCAAAATGACTGAAACTTTTCAGTCTTTTTTGTGTGATGGGATCGCTAATTTTTAACCTGTCAACCACAATTCCATTTTTTACATGTGATTCGATAATCTCATTGATATCATCACCACTCACATGTTCATAAAAAACTTCATCTGGATAAATTGCAAGAATCGGTCCCCGTTCACATAATCCAAAACAACCCGTAACATGAACCATCACATCATCGCTTAAATCTTGAGTTTCCAGTGTTGATTGAATCATGTCTCTTAATTGAAGACTATTTTGTTTCATACATGATTCGCCACCACAAACAATAATTTGCATTCTCTCTAGCATAAAAATCACCTACTTCTTCAAACGATACAAACTGTATTTATCCAGCTTGATACCGTTTAATAAATGATGATCAACAACTTCTTGTGCTCGATCGACTGACATTCGACAATAGATGATTGAACTACCATCTGGATCGATAATTTCTACAAGTGGTTCAAATGAACATTCTCCCATACATCCTACCTCAGAAATGTGGATATCTTTTAAATTTTGTCGTTCGATTTCATCAGTAAAAAACTCTAAAACTTCCTTAGCACCCGCTGCAATTCCACATGTTCCCATACCAATTTGGATACGGGTTCCTTGTTTCATATTTCCTTTGGTTTGCTTTTTGATTTCAACTAATCTTTGATAGTCCATAGTTAAACCTCCGAATGATCATGAGTCTCATGAGATTTAGGATTTGACTGTAACATGGTTTTAGCTTTTTGAACATTCGCTCGGCCACAAACACGCTCATTAATGCAAAAAACAGGTGCTAATCCACATGCACCTATGCATCGTGTGGCCTCCAATGTATACATACCATCTTTTGTTGTTTCACCGTTTTTAATCTTTAATTCATCGGTAAAAGCATCTAAAATCCCTTGTGAACCTTTTACATAACATGCAGTACCTAAGCATACGCTAATGGTATTTTTGCCCTTCGGAGTCAGTGAGAATTGACTATAAAAAGTCACCACCCCATTAATTTTTGCAATACTTTCGTTTAATTCTTTGGCAATTATTTTTTGGATATCCAATGAAACACAACCAAAAATCCTCTGCGCATCTTGAAGCGTTGGCATCAAAGGACCTGGTAAGTTTTTATGCTTTGAAATTGCATCATAAAATAGAGATGCTCTCTCATCGTCATGTCGTGTATTTGGAACCATAAAAATGACTCCTTTCTTGTATCGATATTTTCAATTTATTATAACATGTATTTCACACATATCAAATGTCAATTTGAAAATATTTACAAAAAATTTTATGGCTCAATTTATGGCTTTTATTAGAATAATGATTAACTATAAAAAAAATGGTGAAGTTAGCAGGGATTGAACCTGCGACCCCTTCCACGTCAAGGAAGTGCTCTCCCGCTGAGCTATAACTCCAACCATTCATATTATACTGATTTATCGGTAAAAATCAACTGATTCATTATTTCGCAATTCTTCTTAATGGACTTACTGTACCGCCGTGAATCATGGATACTTCATTTGCAACAACAACTGCTTTAGGATCTATCATGTCAATTCTATCCATAATTGATTGACGATTTTTACGATTTGCAAAAATCATTAAAACATTACGATTACCATCCATGCCTTTCGCTTTTAAAACAGTGACACCATGGCCTTCACTACGTATTGCATTCGTAATCATAATGCCCATTTCTTCACTCGAAATGACTTGAATGAGTATTTTGCCAACAGCAAGTTTATTTTCAAGTAATGATCCAATGTAAACCCCAATCGCGAAGCCAATCGAGTAAATAAGTCCTTTGATGGGTGCTTCTGCCACACCATTAATGACTGTAGATGCTACAAAAACCCAGAGTAAAATCTCAAAGACTGCTAAAATAGTCCCTGGTTTTCTAAACCCCTTGCCAATCAATATAATGCGCATTGTGCTAATCGTGACTTCAATCACTTTTGCTAAAAAAATCAAGACTAGTTCCCATAGGGGAACTTGTGTAAAAAAATTCCAAATGGTCTCCCACATATTTATCACCCGAATCATTATAGCATTCTAAATTACTTTTGCAAGTACCTTAGTGCTTGAAAACGCTCATCTTATTAGGGTAAAGCGTTTTCGTAATCTGTCCAACTGCAGTTGCTGCCTCTCCAAGCCCAGTAACAATCATTCTAAGCTTGCCTTCATAGTATACACTATTGCCGATTGCATAAATATTTTTTACAGATGTTTCAAGTGCACATGTTACTTTAAACGCATTTTTTTCAATTTCCATCCCCCATTGATCCAACCGCTCGCGTATTGGAACCATCCCGTAAAACACTATGAGATGATCAAATTTAATATCTTTTAATTCTCCTGTTTCAGCATGTTTAATTGTGAGGACTGATTGATTATTTTTCTTTTCAAGTTTTACAGTTTGGTATGGTGTTAAAACCGTTGCTTTTTCTTTGAGCAAATGAACGTTTTGTTCATGTGCTCTAAAATCATTTCTTCGATGGATTAGTGTGACACTCTTCACTGAATCTAAAAGGGTTAATCCCCAATCAACTGCAGAATCACCACCTCCCAAGATCACAATGTCTTGATTTTTAAAAATATCCGTTTTCTGGACATAATAATAAACATTGTCAAAAGAATCAATATTTTCTAAATCAAGGCGTTTCGGTTGAAACATTCCACCACCGTTCGCCATGATTATCGTTTTTGTTTTTAAAGTGTTTTGATCCGTGGATAAAATAAAATAATCATCTACCTTTTTAAAATTTTTCGCTTGCGTATTTAAATAAAGTGGTACCTTATCCGCATATCCCAAATATTGTTGATAAAGCGAGTTCACTAAATCACCCGCCAATATCTTAGAAAAACCTGGCATATCATAAACTGCTTTTTCACGATAAAGCGTCAGTTGTCCACCATATTCAGATGATGATTCGATAATACACGCTTTTAACTGATTCATGGCTGCTAAAGTACCAGCAAAAAGTCCGCTTGGTCCTGCGCCAATAATGATAACATCATAAAGATTATTTTCTAAATGGAGATTTTCAGTCATGATACGATTCCTCCATATGTTTTTTGAATATTTCCATACTCATTAATGTTGATTTTTTAAAAATTTCAATGTCTAAATTAGGATCTTCTTCAAATTCAAATATGACATTCATTATCCAATGGGTATGTAGATTATCTTCTTTAAAATGATTAATACATGTATTTTTGGCACCAGGTACGCGATATAACATGGTAATCTCATAAGGTGATTTAACTTCAACAACTTCAATTTCCATGATCATCTCATGCCCATGTTGATCAAAAACAAAATACCCTTCACTAGATTCTGCAAAGAGTTTACCTTTCGTATTCTTTATGCTCAATAAATTGGGCATCCATTTCATGATACTATTAGCTTCTGTATATGCTTTAAAACACTCATTTGCTGGTTTTTGAATTTCAATATCAACCTGATATTCCACTATAATCACCCCTTACATCTCTATTATACAGGAAAAGGCCGATGGGGCTCGGCCTTTTCGCTACATAAAGGGGTATGTTATTTGGACATAAATTCAATGGTTTGTAGATAAGTGTTTGTTGCCAAGTCATAGCTTGACATGGACTGACTTGAGAAAGTATAAATCACTTGGTCAATGTAGATCCCTCTTTCGATTGGCATGTATGTTTCTGAGATGTCCGAAGCAATAATGATCGGCTTTTGTAATATGTCATCAACATTAGATTGATTAAAATCAATCATAAAGATGTAATAATAACTTTCATAAACAGATTGGTTAGTTTCGTAATTATAACCATAACCCACGACTGGAAAACCAAAGATCATGTGTGAAGGTGAAATCATCATCGCTTTTGGATTATAGGATGCTTCTGAATAACTATAATAGTATTCAGTCTCACCATCAACATATCCTTGTAGTTCAAAAGTATCTAAGATAATACTATTTAAGGTATCATAGGCAGAAATTTTCATGCCCGTGACACGACCATCTAAATCTGCAGTGAATCCAAAACCAATCGCATGATCTTCATGATTCCAAATATGCAAATAAGTACTAAATCCTGGTTCTTCGATTTCACCAACAATCATTGGATTTGCAGGATCAGATAAATCAATACGATATAGAGGATCTGTTTGTCTAAATGTGACGACATGTCCGATATCTTCATTAAATCGAACAGACTTCACAGTTTCTCCTTCTTTACCTAAACCAGATGTAATCGATCCGACGATTCCCATTTTATCTGTGTCAGCATCTTCTCTAATGATATATAGTTTATTCACAATTGGATTCCATGAAGTTGTCACAACCCTTAAATATCCTTCATATTCATCCATCCAATATGAATCACTAATATAACCATCAATTTGAGCTTGGCCAGCATAACTGACAGTTGCTAAGTCTATATCTAAATTATATTTGATAATTTGAGTATAATTTTTAGTTTCTAAAAGATCATATTCCCAAATTGATTGTGTAGTATAGATCGTATCATTTGATGCATAAATGAGGTTGACACCACCTAAGAATGCTTTAGAATTAACAGTAAAATCATCTAAATCAATGCCAGTGATGACCGTCATATTGTCCACTGGAGTTCCTGGAATATAGTAAATATCATGATAGTCCATTGGTATTGTATTTTTTTCTCCCGATACGTAAGTTGTGAAATAAGGTACTGGATCTTCTCCATAGACATTTTGATTACCCACTAAAAATAATGCATAACCTGAATTTTCATCACCCATTAAACGATGTTGATAAAAATTGGTGGTAGTTTCTAATTGGTAAGCAATTTCTCTAGATTCTCGATCATAGATAACAACTGTTCCTGTGTAGGAATAGAATCTAAAATACATGTAATCTAGTTCAGACTCTGGCATCGCAAAATACTGGTATGTATAACCGATGACAATTAAATATTTTTCGGTTAAATAGATTGAATCTGTATACATATCTCCAAGTTTAATCGTATCTTCTAAAATGGCTTCTTTGTTATCATTAATGGTTAATATTTGTATTTCATTATGGTATCTCGATGCATAATAAATTTGATAACCATCCGTTTTAATGATATCCCCTTCATCCACGCCTTCAACTTGGACATTCGTTTTAATATAATCTCTTGATTCAGCGATGCCATCCATCGATGATTCAGCACCCGAAAAATTAGGAAAAAGAGTATTCTTGTAATACGTATTTGTATTATAATCTTCAATCAGTTGTCTTAAATGTTTTGCTGATTCAACAGGTATCGCATTCACGAGTGTTTTTCCATCTGGAATTTGAACATTTGATAACATCCCAGAAAATGCGACTGTGATAATTAATAGTGAAGAAAGGATCAAGCCATAAGATTTTTTGAATAAGCCTTGTGGTCTTAATGGCATTCTTTCAATGTCATGTTTTTCTTTAAACATATTGAGTTTTCGATTCCACATTAACCCTCTAATGGTTTGTATAAATATCCATAAAAAGATGAGAGCTGATGCAATCATTATTATCCAACCTAAAGTTTTCATCATTTCCTCCTTTAGATGCCTAATGCATCTTTGAAACGTTTCACATAGGAACGTGAGACTTCTAATTGAGAACCATCATTCAGTGTTAGTTCAAGCTTCGCATTAAGAGTGGTTTCAATGAATTTAATTTTCATCAAGTTTACTAAAAATGATTTACCAATCCGAATGACATGAAATTTGGTCAACATGTTTTCAAGCTCATAGAGTGGATGTTTCACTTGAATCGTTTCTTTATGATCTAAATGAACGAAAATATCTTCACCAAAAGATTCAATATATGTGATGGATTTCGCATAAATCATCACCCATCCATTGGTTGTTTCAAATGAAATTCGTGATTGTAAATACGCCGCTAATTCTAACACATCCAAAGTTTTATCAACATCATCTGGATGTATGGTGATGGTAATCTCATGATTTTCTTCGAGTTCATTCGTATGAATCACATGAAGTTTTTCTTTAATCGATTCATAGTCTTCTTTATTCCACGTAAACTTAATCATGTGAGGTCTCCCTCCTATCTCTATCGTATCGAAAAGGGTTTGATAAATAAATGAATATAGGATGAATTACAAGTTATGAAGGATAAGTTGCATCATAGCCTTATTCTATCATAAAAAAAAGAGTTGAATTCAAGCTCAACTCTCTTTACGAATATAACTTTTTTTTGAAATATCAACCACTATTTTAGCGATTGCTACAAAGATAACATAAAATTCGAGACGACCTAGAAACATTCCCAAAGTTGAAGTCCATAAAATACCATTTGGAGCACCAGCCCCTGCGATACCTACAGAAAGACCAACAGTACCTAGTGCAGATGCAAATTCAAAGAGTGAATTTTCGAATGAATGACCATATAAGGTGAAAATCATTGAACCCATAAGTAAAACAACAATATACACCATTAAAAACGCATGGTTTTGAATGATGTCTTCTTTTTCAACAATCGATTTTGTACCTAATCGATTAATAAAATGTGCACGAATAATTTTTTTATGTGCGAGTTGCTCTTTAACGCTCCAAATTAAACTCTTACCAGCTAATGCGACACGATATTGTTTCATCCCACCGGCAGTAGATCCCAAACCCGCACCTAAAACCATCAGTAAGATTAAACCTCCAAACACAAAGGTAGGAATACCAATAAATGTAGGAATTGTTTGATAACCAGTACCAGTAATCGCTGAAATCATTTGAAAACTACTATATCTTAATGAGTGCCACAAATCACCTTGGTAGACATTTAGAAATGAAATGGTAAATAAAGGAATAAAAATAATTAAATATAATGCGAGTAATTTGATTTCAACGTGTGTGACGACATTTTTTAATTTGCCTTTTAATAGCATCAAATGAACAAAGAAATTGGTTCCACCTAATAACATTAATATCATAATGGTAATTTCGATAGCAACATTATCATAAAAACCAATGGATGCTGCTTTCGTTGAAAATCCACCAGTAGCCACCGCACATGTTGCATGATTGATCGCGTCAAATCCTGACATTCCAAAGATTACCAAAAAGATGGTTCCAATCGCGATATAGCCGACATAAATTGATAAAATAATGCGCCCTGATCGAATCAAATTAGGAACTAATTTATCACTATGCCCCTCAGCGTTATATAACCGCATATTGAGTCTATCAGAAACTGCAGATGTTAAAACTAAAACAAAACCAACCCCACCAAAAAACTGTAATAATGATCGATACAATAAAAAGATTGCTGGAATCGTTTCAACATTTACAACGGTTAAGCCTGTCGTAGAATAACCACTCGTTACTTCAAATATACTTTCAGTAAAAGTAAATAAACCTGTCATATAAAAAGGCATTGCAGAGATCAAAATACTCATAATCCAAATCGATACAACTAAAATCGCATCTTGTTGTCGTTCTAATTTACCTTTTTCGTACTTCCTAAACATAAAAAGCACCAAAGTTCCAATCAGGATACTAATAGCTCCTGGGACGAAAAAGAAATGTGCTTGATTAAACTCCTCAGGACGAAAAAGAATGAGTATAAGCGGAACTAAAAGAATGATTCCTACTAATACTGCAAACATTCCAAGGTAATTAATGATTAACTTGTAACCTGATAAAATCTTTGATGTCATAAGTTATTTTTTCTTTCGAATAAATTCGATGATTTCCTCTTGTTCATTTGGAGTTGATATAATAATTAACTTATCCTCTGGTTTAATAACTGTACTACCGTTTGGAATAATGACGTGTGGATCACGGAAAATACAGCTAATATTAATATTTTTAGGAAATTGAATATCCATAATTCGTTTATTAACTAAACTATAATCAGCTTCAACACCCAATTCAATCATCACAATTTTTTCATCTTCAATCGAGAGTGTTTTTAAAATCTTTTCGACTGATGATTCATTTAAAATCATTTGTGCTAATAAATATGTGGATGAAATGACACTGTCTACACCAAGCTTTTTAAAGATTTCAACATTTTTAGGGTTTCTAACTTTAGCAACAGTTTTTTTAATATTAAATAGACGTTTCGCAGTAATACACGTGATGTAATTATCTGTATCTGAATCTCCTAATGCCAATAAGACATCCGCTCCATGTACCTCGGCATCCGAAAGGCAATAACCCTTCGTAGGATCTCCAGGAAACACAGGGACATCATTCGATGTGCTAATATATTCAGCAAATATTCGATCTTGATTAATAACGATTAAATGGTGATGTTCTTCTTTCAAGGCTTTAATGACGAAGTCAGCTTCATGTTTACCGCCTGCAATTACGATTTTCATACGTCATCCTCCTCTTCTTTAGATAACTCTAAAAACTCATTAAATGAGAGTTTAAAAGGATAGATGGCTTGAATGGCAGTTCCTTCTAATAATTTACCTTTATCTGTATCTTCTAAACGAACAAAGATATTTGGTACATTGTATATGTAGTAACATACATGGGCTAAAAAAACATTTACATTATCGCTATCAGTCGTTAAAACAACTGTTTTCGCTTCTTTAATGTATGAATTTTCTAAAACTGTCATGTCCGTGGCATCACCAACAACTTGATAGCCTGAAAATGATTCTTGAAGTTTGCGGAATGAATCTTCAGTGGCATCTATGACAATCACATCTTCACCGGCTTCTGACATCTTAGTAGCAATGTTACCACCGAGTCGTCCAGAACCAATGACGATAAATTTATTTCGTTTCATGGCTATCTCCTTAAAAATCTTTCATATCAATATATCGTATATATTTTACTACGAATCCATTAATTTTGCATCAATTATCGGTCAATCTAATAACTTTATTTAAGATAAATACATTAAAAATGCACCGGTAGGAGCCGTGATCACAATGGATAATACAGCAATAGAAAGCATCAACTGGCCATGAACAAACCCTAATGAAAAAGAAATAGCACCATTCGCAGCCTGAACGGTAGTTTTAGGAATATATGAGATTCCGACAAACAGTTTTTCTTTTTGTTTAAATGATGTTTTATAGAGTGAGCTCATCACATCAATCATTCATCCAACTAATCCTAATAATACTAAGATAATCGCGAATAATCCAACACTTGGAATCACTCGAATATCTCAGACAGCTCCGACTAAAACGAAAAGCATGATTCCAGCATCAACCCTTATTTTTTCAAGTTTATGAACTAATCGATGTGCTAAAAACTTCATGTTGTTTAAGATCGTTCCTCCAAGAACCATCACAGTCACTAATCCCGAGATTAAAACAATATCTTTTAAATAATTTTAAAGACTTACTAAAAAAACTTGTACTAAAGATTAATAATACTTTAATCGTGTCAATCATATGAAATTTCTTAAATAGTTTAAGTAAGATAAGTCCCATCAAAACACCTAATCCAATCCCCAAAATTAGAGAGATAGGAATAAAGAGTAAAGCTTGAATTGAAAATAAATTGGTTTGATAACTTTGAATGAGGGAAAAAAACAAAATAATGACAAACACATCGTCAATCGATATCCCCGCTAATTTCAACTAAGGAATTAACTTTTTCTTTCCATATCCTCTTTCCATGAGTTTAATCATTCTGAGTTCGATTATTGCAGGTGATACTGCCGCGACCATTGAACCTATAATCGCAGCCTCGAGTAGTGTAATATCAAAAAACATCGACCCAAAAAGCATAATCACAATAAATTCAAATAATGCGAGTACAAACGATAATAATAGTGCAGGTCTTCCAATTTTCTTTAGATCGTTGAGATCAAGAGACAATCCGGCAAGCATCAAAATGACAATGAGTGAAAATTGTCTGAGCTCTGCTGAAATGTTCAAAATAGAACCATCGACTAAATCAAAAACATAACGTCCTAAAGAATAACTACACAAAGCATACCAATCATTCCTGGAAGTTTTAGTTTTTCAAATAACTGAGTGAATATAAGGCTTAATAAAATAATTAATGCGACACTTAGTCACATACATCCATAAAAAAATCTACAACAAAAATGTTGTAGAAGTCATCAGCATTTGCGGTTTTAGCAATAATCGCTAGGGGGATACTCATTCCCATAAGCATTGTATGCAATTCATGAAAGTAAGTCAAGAAAATCTTATTTTTCTTTTTTATGAAAAAAAGGGATAAGCATGGAAACTTTCTTTTGGTAATCCATATAAGAAGGTCTTGTGGCGAGTATCTTTTTTTCCATTAAAGGAATGCTAATGAATAAAAACAAGCACGTCATAAGGATTGGCGAGAGAATGAAGATATCTAACACTTGATAAGTTGATAAATAAATTAAATATAAACCCCACCATACAGAAATTTCGCCAAAATAATTGGGATGACGTGAGAATTTCCACAATCCAAAATCGATGATTTTATTTTTGTCTGGATTAAGTAACCTAAAAGTCATCATTTGCTGATCCGCAATATATTGAATAATCGCACCTGACGCAATCACTAACGCACCAATGACAATACCACCATTAACAAAGGGTTCAGCTTGTAAAATTTTGATTGCTAATATCAATTGTAAAAAAACAATAGATGTTGGCATCAATTGTATGCCAAAAAGATTCGTTAGTGGATATAATTTTGGAGCTTTTTCTTTGATCTTTAAATATCGCCAATCCACCTCATGAAACCCTTGCCAATTTCGTGCCCAATTATAAGTCAATCGAACACTCCATATTAATATTGACATGCTCATTAAAAAAACACCGAGTGTGATATTCGTTTTCAAGTGGATCATCAATAAAATGATGATGACTGGAGGGATAACACTCCAATAGGGGTCATATAATGATGCATTCTTTAGTATCAATGAAAAAATCCAAATAACAACTGTAGAAACAATATCTGCAATAAATAAATTCATCAATAGCGAAAAATCAAGCATTAAAAATGTAAAAATGCCTATTCCAATTGAAAATATATAAATGATAGCAATCCAAAAAAATGATAATGTTCTTTGACTCATGTGTTCTCCTTAAATAATTTGATTAGGCATTTCGATGTGGTTCACATATCGATTTAGTGACATCGATAAAACCCGCATGAGTCGATCTTGAATGTGTGGTGATCCAATCGAATTATGGGGTGTAATAAACACATTATGAAGTGTCCATAATATATGATCTTTAGGTAGTGGTTCAGGCACCATCACATCAAGTCCGGCTCCTCGAATTTTATGATGGACGAGCGCATCAATTAATACTTCTTGATCAACAACATCACCTCTTGAGACATTAATGAATAATAATGATGGTTTAAATAAGGCAAATGCTTCTTTTCCAATCATTTTTTTCGTTTGTGGAGATGAAGGTAATGTAACAATCAAATAATCGCTTTCTTGATAAATTGTATTTAATCCCTCTTGATCCGTAAAAATCTGATCAAAATTGTCGAGAGCTTCATATGTTCTTTTATATCCCAAAACGCGTGCACCAAAAGCTTTCATTCTTTTAGCGACTTCTTTACCAATGGATCCAGCGCCTATAATGCCTACTGTGGATTCACAAATTTCATGACTGACATGAATGTTTTTCCATAAGCCTTCTTTCATATGTTGTAAGTAACCTTCTAAATGACGGTTAAATAGTAAAATCTTTGAAAAAACATCTTCTGCAATGGAAATACTATACACATCTGGTGCATTCGATAACACAATATTCCTTTCTTTTAAATATTGTTGATCAATCGTATCATAACCCGCACTTAATAATTGTATCCACTTTAAATGCTTAAATTGATCAAGTAATTCTTTTTTTAGAGTTTGTGGCATCGCAAAGATAGCATCACAATCAAACCGCTGATCTAAATCAATAATCCACTCGATTTCAGGGTGTCTTTCTTTTAAGATATGGACATGTTTTTCTTTAAGCACATTCAATTCAATCCAAATTTTCATGATACCCTCTTTATAATATTTTGTCAAAAGCTAATCGGTTAATATCACCTTTATTTTGATTTAGTTTAATCCATCCACAGAGTACATACCCATGGTTTTGAAATAATTTAATCGCGTATCGATTATCTTGGTGCGTATCAATACGCATATAATGGATGTTTTTTTGTTTTGCGATTTCATCACTGTATTTCATCAGTTGATGAGCGATGTCTTGTCCAAGTAAATCCCTTTTAACCGCTAAACGATGAATCGTTAAATACGGAACATCTAGGCGCCATGCACCATCATAAATCATGTTATAAGTCTCTTCAATGCCTGATCTAACCGCCATCATGCCTTTTAAGTCATTCCCATCAACGAAAACATAAAACTCCTGACTAAAGATATCATTTCGAAATGTTTCAATGCTGGGATTTTCAAATTGCCACTGGTCGATATGGCGCATATTTAAAAGTTCTTTAGTTTCACATCTTAATTTCCAAATTTCATTAAGATCATCTATGCAAGCTAGTCTTATCATTATTTTTTATAATAAATTGTATGTCCACCAAATGCTTTTCTCGTGGCAGCTACAACTTTTTCTCCAAATTGATCTTCATCTTTTGATTTAAAACGTGCATAAAGCGATTGGGTAATGACAGGTAATGAAACTTTATATCTTAAAGCTTCTTCAATCATCCACATGCCTTCACCAGTATCATCAACTTTGCCTTCAATACCCTCTAAATCGTGGTTTTGATGAAACGCTTCGTTGACATAACCCATGAGCGTTGATGAAATCAATGATCCATGATTCCATACCTTGGAAATGGCTTCATAATCTAATTCAAATGGTGATGACTTTAAGAGCGCAAATCCCTCACCAATCGATTGCATCATGCCGTATTCAATCCCATTATGGACCATTTTTGTAAAATGACCAGAACCCGGTTTACCAACATATGTAAATCCATCTTCAACCGATAGATCATGGAATAAAGGTGCTAATTGATCAACAGCTTCCTCTTCTCCACCAGCCATAAGACATAACCCATGACGTGCACCGATAGTTCCACCGCTTGTTCCCATATCAATAAAATCAACACCAATACTTTTAAATAATTGATAACGCTTGATGGACACATTAAAATTTGAATTCCCACCATCAATCACAACGTCCCCAGGTTGAACATATTTTTCAAGATCGTATAAAACTTTGTCGACCATGCCGTTTGGAATCATTAACCAAATGATGAGTGATGCTTCATGATTTCTTTCACATAAACATGCTAAAGAATCGCAGGTATTAAAGCCAGCTGCTAAAAATTCTTCTCTCACATGAACATCGATATCATATCCAATAACCTCATGACCATGATCTCGCATATTTAAAGCCATATTGAATCCCATTTTTCCTAAACCAATCATCCGAACGTTCATCTTAACCATCCTCCTATTTTTTGCCGTTTTGATCGTGCATATGCCATAAATAATGGCTGACAATCGAACGGTAGGGTTCCCATTTTNNACGGCATTTCTTAAGCCTAAGTCAAGTGAAGAAAAAACATCTTCTCTACCGAGTGAAAACATCAAAAACATATCAATACTCCATGGACCAATCCCTTTGACTTTCATCAACATTTCGTTTATTTCTTGATTGGTCATCATTTCAATTTGACTAAAATCAACTGTCTTATCCAAGAGATGTTGAGACAACGATTTGACATAGGAAATCTTTTGATAAGATAAACCTATTTTTCTGAGTGATTCCTCTTCAGTCATCATGATTTTTTCAGGTAAAGGATTGCCTTCATAATAATCTATAAATCGATTGATAATCACCGTAGCAACTTTTGACGAAAATTGTTGACTCAAAATCGTAAACAATAAAGATTGATAATAATCATCATCAATTTTCACAGTTACGGNNCTTAGCCTAAATTATACCACTTCATCAAATTGAATGAAATATAATGAATAAAAAGCGAGTCATCGACTCGCATTATCGTTTTTGTCCAACAAAGAATATCGCAATCGTTCCTGGTCCAGAATGCGCACCGATAATTGGTCCAACATGGTTATATTTGATATCTTTCACACCATATTTTTCCTTGATTTTTTGCCCGATTTCCATCGCTTCTTCAATACAATCACCATGAGAAATGAAAATCGTTTGTTCTTCCGGTTTTTCAATATTGCCCTCAATCAAATCCACCATTTGTTCTAGGCTAAATGATCGACCTCTCGCTTTTCTCAAAGGAACCAACTTTCCTTCATCTGTCACATGCAAGATTGGTTTAATCCTCAAAATCGTTCCAAGAATCGCGGACACATCACTCAATCTACCGCCACGTCTAAGTGTTCCTAAATCATCAACTGTAAAAATGTGAATGTGTTTAAGTTTATTCTTTTCGACCCAATCAGCTGTTTCTTCAATTGAATTGTTTTTTAAACTTTCCTGCCATGCATGATAAACTAACAAACCTTGCCCCATTGAAGCTGATCTTGAATCAACGACAATAATTTTTCTTTCTGGATATTGTTTTAATAATTCTTCTTTTGCAACGACGGAAGACTGATAAGTTCCTGAAAGAGCTGATGAAAATGCGATATATAAAATGTCTTGACCATTCTTTAATAATGGTTCAAAAAAACTTAAAAATGCACCAACATTTACCAAAGAAGTTATCGCGACTTTTTTATTGCGCAACATCTCATAAAAATCACGTACTTTAAGCTCTCGTTCATCTGGATAATGAAAATAGTTTTTACCTTCAATTTCAACTGAAAGTGGAACAATCTTTAGTTCCATTTCTTCAACAAGTTTTTGCGGAAGATCCGCACATGAATCTGTAGCGATAACAAATGATTTCATTAGTTCACCCCATTACTCTATATTTACATCAATTATACCTATTTAAACATTTTCTCGCAAGCCATAAGAATGTTTTTACAAGAAAAAAGGAATGCTACGGCATTCCCTTAAGATTCGATTTCCCGAATTTTTATAACTTCTTTTAAATTAAAAATCGCATCCAGTGTAATTCGATCAATATCGCTCTCGCAATCCATGATTGCACAACCATATCCATTCTTTTCTTGATGAACAAATGATTTCACATGGCTTTGTGTTTCAGCAATCTTACTCATGATGTCAAATTGAGGATTAGACGCTTCATATAAAATGACAAGACGTGATTTGGTTTGTTTAGGTCCAGCGTTAATGTCTGGAAAATTAACAGAATTTTTAATATTCCCATTTTCAATGAAATCTTTGATTTGCTCAGCTGCCATAGATGCACAATTGTCTTCAGCTTCTTCTGAAGATGCCCCAAGATGTGGAATCACGATAAAATGGTCTTGTTTTGCATTGTTAGCGTTTGGAAAATCAGTGACATATGTTCTTACTTTCCCAGCATGAATCGCTTCTAAAACATCATTTTCATTGACTAAACCGTCACGTGCAAAATTTAAAATAATAACGCCATCTTTCATCATCTGAATCGTTTCTTTATTAATCATATGTTTCGATTCTGCTGAGAAAGGTAAGTTTAAACTTATGAAATCACATTTTTTATAAATTTCTTCTTTTGTTTTCACTAAAATCATCTGTTGAGGAAGTTGGTCTTTCATGGTATTTAATGATTCTAAATTACGTTTTGTTCCATAAACCTTCATCCCCAAAGCAGTACAAATTTGAGCCAACCGAAGTCCTATCGCTCCTAGACCAATAATTCCAATCGATTTATTCAAAAGCTCAGTTCCACCAAATTGTGACTTTGCTTTTTCAGTGGTTTTATTGATTTCAGAGTCTTCTTGATTTGCTTTTACCCAATTCATTCCGCCAAAGATATCTCGAGATGCTAATAACATCCCTGCAACAATTAATTCACTCACTGCGTTTGCATTTGCTCCAGGGGTGTTAAACACCACAACGCCCTTTTTCGCGAGAGGTTCTAAAGGAATATTATTGACACCTGCACCAGCACGAGCTACTGCAAGTAAAGATTCTGGTAATTCCATTTGATGCATATCTGCACTTCTCACTAAGATTGCTTTAACATCATCTAACGAATCGCTAACTTCATAATCTTTTTTGGGTAAAACACTCAAACCAATTTTAGAAATCTTATTTAAACAATGTATTTTATGCATAAGATCACCTAATTATTCTTTTCGAATTCACGCATAAAATCAACTAATGCTTTTACACCTTCAACAGGCATTGCATTATAAATTGATGCGCGCATTCCGCCAACAGATCGATGACCCTTAAGGTTATCAAATCCAAGTTCTTTCGCTTCTTTAACGAATTTTTCATCTAATTCTTGAGAAGTTGATTTAAAACATACATTCATCAACGAACGTGATTTCTTTTCAACTGTTCCAAAAAACATCTTTGATTGATCTAAATAATCATAAAGCATATTAGCTTTTTTAATGTTACGTTGTTGAATGGCTTCTAAACCACCCATGTTAAGTAACCATTTAAAAACCTTACCACATAAATAAATACCATAAGTTGGTGGCGTATTATACATCGAGCCATTTTCAGCATGTATGTCATAACGTAACATAATGGGTGTATATGCAGGAAGTTCTTTCGTAATTAAATCTTCACGAATAATAACAATAACTGTTCCAGCTGGACCCACATTTTTTTGAGCCCCAGCAAATATCATGCCAAATTTTGAAACATCCATAGGTTCAGATAAAAAACTTGATGATGCATCGTTGACTAAAGGAATAGATCCTGTATCTGGATACTCATAGAACTTCGTTCCATAAATGGTATTATTATCGGTCATAAAGACATAATCTGCTTCTTGATCAAACACCATCTGGTTCACATTAGGAATGTAGGAAAACATCTTATCTTCTGAACTTGCGACTTTTCGAATTTCACCATATTTTTTGGCTTCTTCATATGCTTTTTTAGCCCAGTGTCCAGAAATGATATAATCCGCTTTACCATGTTTCAATAAATTTAAAGGAACCATTGAAAATTGAGTGGTAGCACCACCTTGTAAAAATAAAATCTTATAGTTGTCTGGGACATTTAAAAGTGTTCTCAAATCTTTTTCAGCTTCATCGATAATGCCTTGATAAATCTTAGATCGATGGCTCATTTCCATCACTGACATGCCAGAATTATGATAATCTAGCATCTCATTCGCAGCTTCCATTAGAACCTCCTCTGGTAAGATGGCTGGACCTGCAGAAAAATTGTAAACGCGTTTCATGTTTTCTCCTTTCAAACTCCTATTTTTTAATACTTCTACTTTCTAAGTAATATCGTTTGGCTGTTGCGCAGCCCATTGAGAATGACTTTCTTGGTAAAACTTTCCCTGTTTTAATATATTCAAACATTGCTTTTCTTTCAATCGTGGGCATCTTAATTCCAAATGCATTAAGGTGAGTTTCACTTGCTTCAATTAAATCATCATCACCATGAATATAGTCAATTTTAACGTGAGGGTTTCTCACAAGATAATCATCTAAAAACTGTTGAATTTGTTCATAAGCTTCAGCGTCATTGTCTGGAATTAACAATAACTTCTTGCCATTCCCTTGTTGATAAACCCAAGTTTCTTTATCAGCAGTTATATTTTTTTGCAACACATCATAAAATTTTTCATCAACTGGAAATAATACCCGATGAATACCTTCAAACTCTAATCCCGGATCATAAATATTCACAACTTCAACCATTGCATATTGGGCTGGATGATCTTTTATTTCTTCTTTACTTAATGTGTGTTTTAAATTCTCCCAATGTGCTTTTGCAGTAGCTAAGCTATGATTCCCGTCACCAACAATAAACAATACTGGATCTTTTTCACCTTCAATTAAACTTAAGAAATCAAAAATAACAGCATCTGCATCCTTGATTTGATAGCCTTTAATATGGCCGCCTTTCATATTGAGTTCAAAATCATATAACAATGGAAACTCATTTCGATGTTTATATAAGTTTTCAATAATTCGTTTTTTATCATCATCAATGAGTAACATCACATGAGATAGTTCCAACGGTGCATCTTTTCTAATTCTAACCCGTGGTGGAATTCTTTCAATAATCGTTTTTTCTGTTGTACGGATGAGTGGTCTAGAACCTTCTTCATAATCATAAGCTTCTAAATCTACTGCAACCATCAAACCTAATCTTTTTTGATTTTTTTCAGTCGTACGCTCAATTAAAATTAATGAATCTTCAAGTTTATCGAATAAACCTTTCGAATGATAATCACACATCGTTTGATTAATTTTTGAAATTCGTTCATCCAAGTGGTCACCTAAATAAATTTCAGGTAAGATTAAATGAAGTGTCGATGGTGCATCACCAACCAAATTTTGTAAATCATTCCAATAAGATCGTTTACTCGTAAATTGATCACAAGCCACCACTGCCCATTTTTTTAAATCAATCTCTTTTTTAGGTAAATAAATCTCTGGGCATACAATTGGATACCCCGTTTTAAACTTGGCCATCATGGACTCCTTTAAGTGTTATGGTCGTTTTGAATCGTTCAGAAATTTTCCATCTTTTTAACTAAAACATATAATTTCGCATAAAAAGACGACGGAATTTCCATCTAAGTCCATTCTAACATGAAAGCGCTTTTATATCAAGGTCGATATCGCTTTAAAAGTGTGTTGAAAATGAAAGAAAAAGCAATCTAGCCCGATGCTGATTGCTTCTTTTTCATGAGATAAACAAGAACGAGTAATGCCATACCAATGATGAAGGTTAATGCACTAAAATCGAATAAATAAAGAGGTTTAACTTCATAAATAAATCCACCAATTAAAGGACCTAAAACCATCCCAATTGAGACAAATGATTGTCTTACACCCATAATACCTCCATATGTTCCCTCTTTAGCTTCTTTCGCAATAAAATTTTGCTCAAGTGGTGTATAAACCGCTTTGAGAACCACATAGATCATATAAACTGTGTATACCATCAATAAAAACTGATTCGCACGAAACACAATGAACACAATAAGTGCAGATAAGACTTGCAAAAGTCCAATCGTAAATAATTGTTTTTTCATCCTTGCAAAAAAAGGAACAATCAATATCGAAGCAGCTAACGATACAATTCCTGTCGCCATGACAAAATTCCCTAATGCTTGTGTGGTATAACCTAAATCATCAAAATACACATCAATATATTTTGAAAGATTGGTACTTCCAATCGTAATAAACGTTAAAGAAATCAAGAATACAAACAGTTTTGGGTCCATTTTTGTAACATTTTTTAATCCCTTGAGAACACTTTGTTTTTCTTGGCTAACCATAACACCTTCAGGATCCTTAAATGTTATCCAAATGAACACAGCATAAAGTGTATTTAAAATCGCTTGAATTAAGAAGATGATGGGGAAATGATCCGTATTCAACCATTGAATCATCAGCGTATTGGTATTCAAAAATCCACCTACTGCATATCCAACAGATGCCCCTAAAGTCGATGATGCCGCAAGATAAGCGAAATATTTCCCACGACTTTTTGGTTCAGATAATTCAATCAAAGTACTCATAAAAAGTGTTAATGCGCTAATGACGCCAAGACCGGAAAATAATCTGAATACAACCATCCAAATGCCTTGTCCCACATAACCAAATCCAAATTGGCCAATACTATACATCATCAATCCAATCAAAATATATCTTTTTTTACGTCCCGTTTGATCACTCAGAATCCCCCATAAAGGTCCACCAATGGCAAGTCCTAAACTCATCATGGCAAAAAAAATTCCAAACATATAGTCTGAAATACCAAGTGATCTTACAAATGCTGGGGTGACTGGATGTCCCAAATTATGAACAACCCCTTGAATGAAAATGTAAAAAATGATCAATTTTACTGTCTTATGCATAATGCCTCCAACACTAAAGATTATAGCACATTCATTCATAAAAAAGTGCGTTGATTATGCCAACGCCTTAAATTGACAAAGTAAAATTTGTTTTATTATCAAAACGAA
>DITP01000090.1:1881-4604 GCA_002422135.1 Acholeplasmataceae bacterium UBA6181 | reverse complement strand
AGAGTTCTTCAACGGCAAAATGAAGTTTTGTAACGACATTTTTTTGATGAATTGGATAAATATAATACGTATCATCTAAAGTCGATAAATCAACACAATCTCCCTTACCCATATAATCATATTCGATATGTAAACCATACAGACTTAACGATTCTTTGACTAATCTTAAAGGTTTCCCGAGTTCATCACCTGTAAGGACAAATCCATGCTCATCATGAATAAGTTTCCCTTTGCCAAGTGGTATATAGCCTTTTGAGTTAGGTAACGACTCAATCATCACTTCATCTTCAAAATAGTACTTACCTGCAAGAATTTCTTGTTTTACTTGTTCTCTCTCAAATTCATACCAATCTGGAATGTGAGGAAACTCTGTTTTTCCTTTTATGGCATGTAACTCACCATATTCATCCATTTCATAAGATTTCTTACAGTGGTTACAAGTGATCGTGTGACCTTTAGAATCCATCGAATGTTCATCTAAACAAGATGGACATTGATATAAAACTTTGTGGATTTTTTCAGCTCGATACGGCTCGGTAATCTTAATTCCATTATCTTTTTGCCACTTATATTCATCATACTGAAATGCATCATGAATTCGTTTGTTAATTTCATCAACTGATAAAGTTAAAATTTCATCTTTTGTAATGATTTGAGTCATATCCGCAGCTAGGGGAACTTTACGAATTTTTAAATTCCAAACCGGTTGTGTTAGATAATTGCCATGCATATTTAAGACAACCACTGGATGCTTCAGCACTTTACACATTTTTGCAAGTGAATCCGGTAGGATGGCTGTTGTTCCTATTAAAGTATATCTCGCTTCAGGATATACAGCAACAATATATTTTAATGTTTCCAGTGAATACTTGATTTGTCGAAATAACTTTGTGTCATTCGTGAACTTGCGTTTACAAATTCCACCGACATTTCTTAACAGCTTCTCTCTTTTAATAAATCCATCAATCGCAACAATATAGTTCGCTCTTTTCGGGAATATTGCAGCTGTTGTCACTTTAAAATCCATAAATGCGTGATGTGTACATAACAAAAGATAAGGTGTTGGAATGTTTTCCATATTAACCTTATTGATTTTAAGTTTTCTTTTCCATACGGATGGAAAACTTAATAAATAAGCTAAAGGTGTTAAATAAAACTTTTCTTTCACTGGTTTTTTATCCATATCAAAACGCTTGATTTGATCCATGTTGTCTCCTTATATGTGACATATAGCATGATTATAACATAATCCTTAGACATTCAAACCTTTTTATAACTTGATAAAAAGAAAGCCTAGCTTAGCTAGGCAAAATATCCATTTTCTTTGCAGCTCGATATAAAATTGAAACTGCCTCATCAAGTTGTTCTTTCGTATGAAGTGCTGAAACCATACAGCGGAGTCTTCCTTTTCCTTTGGGTACTGTTGGAAAAACAATCCCTGAAACGAAAACACCATTAGCTAATAACAATTTAGAAAATTCCATTGTTTTCGCTTCATCACCCACCATAATCGGTGTAATTGGTGTTTCACTATATCCAATGTCAAATCCTTTTTTCTTGAGTTCAGCTTTAAAATAATTCGCATTATCCCATAATTTATCGGTATATTCAGTCGATTCTTCAAGCATATTAAAAGCTTCAATGATTGCTGCACAAGCTGCAGGCATCATCGCAGTTGAAAATAAAAGTGGTCTTCCGCGATGTAGGAGCCATTCACGCATGGTTTGTGATCCGCAAACATAACCGCCGACCACACCAATCGCTTTTGATAAAGTACCGACAATAAAATCAACTTGTCCATGCAAGTTGAAATGATCGACCGTTCCACGACCTGATGAACCTAAAACACCAGATCCATGTGCATCATCGACGTAAGTTAATGCTTTATATTTTTTCGCTAATTTTACAATTTCAGGTAGTTTTGCTAAATCACCATCCATTGAAAATACGCCATCTGTAATAATGAGTACATTAACAAATTGGTCTCTTCTTTCTTTCAAAATACGTTCTAAATCAACCATATCAGAATGTTTAAATACTGTTTTGGTTGCTTTAGATAAACGACTGCCATCGATGATTGATGCATGATTTAATTCATCTGAGATAATTAAATCATGTTCATTGGTAATCGCTTGAATCACACCCGCATTCACATTAAATCCAGACTGAAAAACAACACAAGCATCTTCTTTTTTAAATGCTGCTATTTTTCGATCTAATTGTTCATGAATGCGCATATTCCCTACAATCGTACGCACAGCTCCAGCACCAACACCATAATTTTCAATGGCATCAATCGCTGCTTTTTTAAGTCTTGGATGATTGGCAAAGCCTAAATAGTTATTTGAAGACAGATTAATGACTTCCTTGCCATCAAGTTTAATGATGGCTTCACAAGGTCCTTCATTAATCGGAAGTTTACGATACAATCCTTTAACTTTTAAATCTTTGACTTGATCAAATAAAAAACTCATCATAGCTCCTTTCTATGGGATTAATACGACTTTCCCACTGTTACCTGATATCATTTGTTGAATGCCTTTTTCCATCTCTTCGAGTTTAAAGATATGGGTGACAATCACATCGAGATCCAGTTTACCACTTTGAACAAATAAGGTCACTTGATCCCATGTTTCAAACATGCGTCTACCGATAACACCATATATTTCAATACCTTTGAACACAATATCATTGGAAAAATCGATATCAATATTTTGTTCACC
>DITP01000090.1:0-1746 GCA_002422135.1 Acholeplasmataceae bacterium UBA6181 | reverse complement strand
TCATTAATTTCAATCGCAATTATTTTTTTGGATCCCACCGCTTTGGCAATATTAACACCCATAAGTCCAATCGGACCACATCCAACAACTGCAACCGTTTTATCTTTAATGTCAAAGTGCATCATCGTATGCATTGCATTGCCTAATGGTTCTTGAACAGATAAATACTTAGGATCAACTGCAGAGTGATTGACAATTAAATTGTACGCTGGCATTTTTGCATATTCGGCAAAACAACCATCGGTATCGACACCAATAATCTTCGTGTTTTCACAAATATGAAACTCACCATGTTGACAAAACTCACATGTGCCACAGACAATATGGGTTTCTGCTGAAACGATATCATCGAGTTTTACGTTTGTAACATTTGAACCTACTTTAATCACTTTACCACTGAATTCATGGCCAACCGTCAAAGGCGGTTTAATTCTTCCTTGACTCCAGCGATCCCACTTATAAATATGTACATCTGTTCCACATATTGAAGTTGCGAGTACTTTTACTAAAACTTCATCGGGTCCAATGTCACTTGGAATCGGTTTTTTTACCATTTTGAATCCAGGACCTCTTGTTTCCTTAATAAAGGCTGTCATCATTTCCATTGACTTAACTCTCCTTATTTTACGTCTTTAGACGAATTTTTCCGTAAATAATGTTCACATGCAATAATCGTTTTACCATCTGTAATTTGTTGATTATTTAATAAATATTCGATTTCATTAAGTGTATAAGCTTTCACTTCAATAAACTCATCATCATCCATGGATTTTGGATCATTGATTCTCTCACAATCATAAGCGATAAATAAATCAATCATTTCATCACTGTATCCCACACACGGATGAATTGACATTAAAAATTCAAAATGGTTCGAAATAAAAGATGTTTCTTCCTCAAGTTCTCGCATCGCACACACCAAAGAAGACTCATTTGGATCGAGTTTGCCTGCAGGAATTTCAATCAATTCTTGATTGATCGGATAGCGAAACTGTTTAATTAATAAAATTTTGTGATCTTTAGTAATTGGAAGAACTGCTGCTCCTCCAGGATGCCTTAAAACCACTCGAGTGGATGTCACATTATTTGGGAGTTTAACAAGATCTTCATCCACAGATAAAAATTTATGTTCATACACTCGTTTTGATCCTACTTTAATCTCTTTCATGGTCACTCTCATCTTCTAGGTTAATTAAATCCTGATCTTTTTGGTGAATATACGTTATAAAAATATTTAACACATCCATCACAACTTCAGGATTGACTTTATCCAAGGTATCACCTGGTGTATGGTATGACAAATTCCGATTGGTGTTAGTCCATGGCATACCAATGATGGACAAACTTGGAATTCCAATTTTTTGGAGTTCCGCAGCATCTGTTCCACCGGTTAAAAACGTGAGTGGTTTGAGGGGTAAATAAATACCCAGATGCTTCGCGGTTTCTGAAACTTCTTGTGCTAATTGTTGATCTAAATCCACAAAATCATTAAGGTCAGAAGTGAGTAAGAATAACTCAGCTTCATCATATAAACAATCTTGGTTTAGTAAAATGGTTGGTATTTTCTTCAACTCATGAAAATGTTTTTTAGCAAAATCACGAGCACCTCGAAGGCCTTCTTCTTCAGCATCAAAACTGGTAATAATTAATCTTGTGTGTTCTAATGGGTGTTCCTTAAAATATTGACCAATCGCCATCGCATTGCACACAGCGACGAGATTATCTCCTGCACCCGGGGTTCCCTTC
>DITP01000036.1 GCA_002422135.1 Acholeplasmataceae bacterium UBA6181 | reverse complement strand
AATATCAAGGCAGAGGACGAAGTTATTTATCAATCTTATGCTGGTACTAAAGTGAAGATTGAACAAACAGAATATCTACTTGTTCAATCAAAAAACATTCTTGCTATTTTAGAAAAATAAATCATCTTAAAGGAGGGTACTTACAATGAGTAAAGAAATTCGTTATGGTAAAGATGCAAAATCATCTTTACTAAAAGGGGTCGACTTACTTGCTGATGCAGTGAAGATCACCCTAGGACCAAAAGGTAGAAACGTTGTTCTAGATAAAGGATATGGTTCACCTTTAATAACAAACGATGGTGTTTCCATCGCTAAAGAAATTGAGCTTAAAGATCCTTATGAAAACATGGGAGCTAAACTACTTTATGAAGTAGCATCTAAAACTAACGATGTTGCGGGTGATGGAACAACCACTGCAACACTTCTTGCACAATCAATCATTCATAAAGGATTTAAAGCAGTTGATAATGGAGCAAATCCTGTTCTTGTCAGAGAAGGTATTGAACGCGCAGGAAAAGAAGTTGCTAAGAAGCTCTTAGAAAAATCGAGACCTGTAGAAACAAGAGAAGATATTGAAAATGTTGCTAGCATTAGTGCATCATCAAGAGAAATTGGAAAAATCATTGCTGAAGCAATGGATAAAGTCTCAAAAAATGGTGTTATTTCTGTTGATGAATCTAAAGGATTTGAAACAGAACTCGAAGTGGTTGAAGGTATGCAATATGATAAAGGTTATATCTCACCATACTTTGTAAACGACCGTGAAACCATGACAGTTGAGCTTGAAAATCCATATGTTTTAGTGACGGATCAAAAAGTGTCAACGATTCAAGATATACTTCCCATCTTAGAACAAGTTGTTAAAGCTAATAAACCATTATTAATTATTGCTGATGATATTGAAAATGAAGTTACATCGACATTAATATTAAACAAACTTAGAGGAACATTTAATGTTGTTGCTACAAAAGCTCCAGGTTTTGGTGACAATCAAAAAGATATGTTAAATGATATTGCCATATTAACCGGAGCAACCTTCTATGCTAAAGATTTACAAATGAAACTACAAGAGTTAAAACTTGAAGATCTCGGTTTAGTTCATAAAGCAATTGTTAAGAAAGACACAACGACTTTAATTGGTGGTCAAGGAGATAAGGTATCGCTTGATGAACGCATCAACGAAATCCAAGCACAAATCAACGTTTCATCTGCAGAGTATGACAAAAAACGACTTCAAGAGCGTTTAGCTAAGCTTGCTGGTGGAGTAGCGATTATTAAAGTCGGTGCAGCTACAGAATCAGAACTCAAAGAAAAGAAATTACGTATTGAAGACGCACTAAATGCTACTAAAGCCGCTATTTTAGAAGGTATTGTCACGGGTGGAGGTTCAATTCTAGTCAATATTCAAACAGAACTTAAACAAACATTGAAAGACAGTAATATTGATGTTTATAAAGGAATATTAGCAGTTCTAGATTCACTATCTCAACCACTATATCAAATCGCTGAAAATGCTGGTTATGATGGACAAGATATCTTAGAAGAACAACGTAAACAACATAAAGATTATGGATTTGATGCAAAAGAAGGTAAATGGGTTAACATGATGAAAGAAGGTATCATTGACCCAACTAAAGTAACACGAAATGCAATATTAAATGCATCTAGTATTGGAGCACTCATGATTACATCAGAAGCAGCTGTTGTTGAGATTAAAGAAAAAGAAACTCCAATGCCAAATCCAGCGATGTATTAGAATAAATTGTAATTAAATGAATGATTTAGGGTATCGATGTGTAGATACCCTATATTTTTAATCATTTCTCACATTGGTAGTGTCAAGAATTTTGTGTTAATGAAATGAATTAAAGTATTGGAGCTCTCTTTAGTTGTTTCATGCACTCCCGAGTGTCAGACTGTATAGTATATTTTTAGCAGTTGAATCATTGTTAATCCATAAAATAGAGGGTGAGTAAATTTATGCAAGCGTGCGTAAAATTATATCAAAGGTACCTAATTATATAAAAATAGGTCTTGTAACCCATTAAGAAACTATGGATATGCTGCATTTATTAACATGAACTATAGATAACCTTTTAACGATTAGCCTAAGGGGTGCGTAAAACTAGTCAAGGGTGCGTAAAATTTCTTAAGGGTGCGTAATTTTTCCTAGGGGTGCGCTGTTGTATCAAAATAGGTCAACAAACACATCTAACTAGAATAGGTCTGTTACATAAGCGATTTACTAATCGCCTCAAGTATCAGGTCTTTTTTGTTGAAATGGATACATGTTTCCTATCCGCAATTCTTGTCTTCCATCGATTGAGCCAAAATTATAGATATCATGAATACCATTACGATAGACAATACATTTAATGTGCTATAATTTACTTGTAGGAGCGTGAGTACTAATGGTAAACGATGAAAAATATATGATTATGACGGTAGAAAGTTATCCTTTTGGTTGGGAAGTAAAGTACTTCTATTTACCAGTAGGACCAAGGTTAACCATAGGTGACGTAATTAAATCAATAAATGGAAAAAGTTATCGAATTTTAGACGGTAAAACACAATTAAACTTTGAAGATATTGATTTAACCAAATATTCGTTATTCGAGTAATTTTGTGTTTAGATGCATAGGAATTTTCAATGATTTTCATTTTACCACAGTTTGTTGATTATTTAGTTGAAGATGATGATGAATAAAGCTTGGGCAACACAGTTCAAATTGAAGAGTCATTATCAACACTTCTCTTTTTTAGTCATTTATATAGGGATGGTATTATATTTACAAAGGTGCTAATTTGTATTAAAATAGATAGCATCACACCTTTTTTATGCAGTGCTACAAAAATAACCTAATAAACTAAAAAGAATCCTCCGCAATCATGCGGAGGATTCTTTCTTTTATAAAAATACATAAGGTCAATAAAAATACGAAAGCATAACAAAGACACGATTGATTAAACTAAACTTGAATAACTATATTATGCCGATAACGGCATAATGTTGACTCAGTAAATAAACTATGATATAATAATATTGTCCCGATAACGGCATAATAGGAAGACTAAACTACCTATATTGAGTTATGATTATGTGAATAATTCGCGTGAGATAAAAATGCCTTACATCAAAGGTGTTGATCTAACTTACCGAATTCGAGTAGAAAAGTATAAAAAAGGACTAGAAGATTTGATAGGATTGCAAAAACAAGTCTATGAATATCAAAATCTTGATTTATTACAAGCACATGATGTGTTTTTTGAAACCTTTAATAAATCAAATCTAGATGAATCGATAAAAAAAATAGGGATTGATGCACTTAATGAAGTCGATATAAAGAATAATCTTTGTCATTTTGATTTACATTTTTCTAATATAATGTATGATTACAACAATTATCTTATTATTGACTGGACAAATGCGAAACTAGGAAATCCTATCTTAAATATCGCAAGAACGTATGTGATTTTAAGACAGTATGCATTTAGACTATCAGATAAGTACTTAAAAATGATTTCAAAAGAATTGGATATCAAACTAATTGCATTTGCCCAGGCAATCAAAGCAATGGCAGTTTTAAGATTAATCGAAATGAGTGACGATGAACCTAAACAAAGGATTCTAGATTTAATCTATAATACTTGATAAAATATGTTTCGCTTGTTTATTTACAGTGAGATTAATTAATTCGGTATAAACTAAAGAGAAACCGATTGATAATCTATATAAAAAAGGATGATGTAAGATGACATATTATGGCTCTTGCTTATGTGGTACAATCAGCTATAAAATAGAAGGAACACTAGAACATTTTTTTCTTTGTCATTGTGTAAAGTGTCAAAAAGACTCCGGTTCGGCTCATGCCGCTAATCTATTTTCCAATAATGCTCAACTTATTTGGGTGACCGGAGAGTCTAATATTCAAGTTTATAATCATAAACAAGAAGGCCATATCAAGGCTTTTTGTAAAACGTGTGGGTCTGCACCCCCTAACATTCAGCTTCATGGGGAACTGTTAGTAGTCCCGGC
>DITP01000070.1 GCA_002422135.1 Acholeplasmataceae bacterium UBA6181 | reverse complement strand
TTATAATGGAAAGTTGTGTTGCTCACTACACAATTTTCCATTATAACCAAGTTCAATATCTTCTATAACTTCATTTAAGTCTAGTTTAACAAACTTGTCAACAAATGATTCTCGTGTTTTAGCCAGTTCGGTATTTGATTTGACATGTTCAAAAAAAGATACACTATCAGAAATAGTTGAATATCTGTAGGTGAATTTCTTTACAAAATATTCAATTTGTTCCCTATAAGTTGGATAAGTTCTATAATACATCTTCCCGTGGATTTTCAGGTATATTTTCCCAGTAAAGTTTTTATCAATAGAGAAGTTGAGAGTGACTGATGGAATTGACTTAAACCTCATATCACTGGAAGATTTTGGACTAATATCATCGCTGTCATGCCCTGCTTTTATCATTCCAAGCATAACCTGCTCGCTTGGTGCCACTCCAAGATAGTATTTCTTATCACCGCTTCCAGATATCTTGTTAATGTATTTCTCTAGTAAATATCCACTTACAGTTTGATAGTTATTTAGTTTCATAGAGTTTTTCTCCTTTACGCAAGTTAATCAACTCATAAAATACAGAGTCTTCATCCAAGTCATTAATTATTATAAGTCCTTCTCTTGCCCGTGATGCTGCGGCATATAGTTGTCTACTCGCTTTTATATAATAATTTATTATTTCCTTATTGTGATGGCTAAGTAGTGCTGCAAAATTAGTCATTTTTATCGATTTTTCATCTTCAGAGAAAAAATAACTAACAGGGAAAAGTCCAGCAATAATAACAACTCTAAAATCAAGTCCCAATGTTGAATCAATGGTAGACAATGTCACTCCATAACTATCAATTAATTTTTGCGAATTTGATCCAGAGATATCAGAAAAAGGAATGTTATTCTCAATTAGTATACTTTTTACACTCTCTAATGGATAATACCTTAGTCCTGAATTTTGTCTAAAAGGAAACAAAACTGCCATATCGTTATAATCAATATGGTTCTTTTCAAAAAGGTTTTTAATGACTATTGCAACATTCTTACTGAGATTTTGTCTTCCGCGATTAATGACTATTGGCTTTGGACCTTTTTTACTAGTTACACTTGATAACATAGCAATGTCTTTATCAATTTTACACTTTAACTCCAAAATACGATTATTAATTAATATCATCATGTGGTTTAAATATTCACTGATTGCATATGTATTTCTGTAGTTCTTTGTAAATACTCTAACTCTACCTTGAAAACTCGGTATATTAACTGTATTTTGCCAAGACGCCATCCCTCTTGCTTTTCTATTCCGCACGTCTTGATTTAAATCACCATACAATTCAAAATAGGACTGTTCAACCGGCTTTTTCAATAGTAAATAACAGATGTCTATCCAATTCGAATTAAAGAGTTGAACTTCATCAATTAGAATTGCTTTATATTGCTTTTTTACTATTCCTCTGCTCAGTAAATCATATAGAACCTCTGCATTCTTGTCGTGATCAATTACTTCTGCTTCAGAGTATTTCCAATATCCATGTTCCTTTAATAGTTGTAGGACTAATGCATTAAATGTTTTAATCGATAGATTATGCTTATCATGAAAACCTGATTCTTCTTTTAATAATTGGTACTTTTCATTGAGGTTTTTATTGTAACAAGTAACTAGTATTTCTTCATCAAATAAACAAGCTAGACGATATGCCTTTGATATTAAAATAACACTTTTCCCTGTACCTGGATTAGCTAAAGTTAAATAGTGCCCACTTTTTGTAGAATTAATAATTTTTATTTGCTCTTCATCAAGCATAATCGCTTTGTATTTTCTTTCAAGTATTGACTCATCAATTACCCTGGTATCTTTTAAATGATCTGATTTACCATCATCAATTACATCGTTCTCATATATAATTACAGAATACTCTGGCAGAATTTTGGAAGAAATTAGGTTTATTGTGTTTGAACTTAGGGGCTTTTCTAGATGACTTATAGATTCCAATGATTTGATAATTTCACTAATGTCGCTATACTTATTATTCAAAAAGGAGCGAAAGCAAATGTATTCAAAATCGATTGTTTTTCCACTTATTTCTCTCAATATGTCCTTATAATATATATTGTGAAATAGAGCAATAACCCTTAAGGGAAACAATAATACTTTTTTATTGTTTACCACTGTTGTTAGTTGTTTTGTATTCAATAACCAACTTTCTATCTTGTCTGCGAAAGCCGTTTTGAATGCGTAATTTATAGTTTTATAGTTTTTAAGGAAAACATCAATATTATCACTTGAGAATATTTTATAAACTATAACTCCTCTTGACGGATCGATTATGTATCCTATCTTTCTATCGATATAAGGACCAATTGGATTAGTACCGAAAGCAGCAAAACCTGAAGAAAGGTTTTTAGATATTCTCGTTAAAACTTCTTTCTCATTGGTAGATAAAAAATCTGAGTTAGCATATCCACTAGGGATAATATGAATGCCGGAATTTATAGACTCTTCAACTTTGTCTTCTTTTATTATTTCAATCGACTTGTCTACAATTTGTTCATCGTTCTTTTTAACAAGAGTAATATAACTTTTTACGATTAGCTTTTCATTTTTCTGATCATTATCAAATTTGACAACAACAAACTGACTGCTTTCCAATTCGTCTTTTGTTATGACACCTGTCTTGAAAGTCTTATGAAAAACAACATCTCCTGTCTTAAACATAACATCACCCTTTCCTGATTGTTAAAAAAATAACCCTAAGAATGATAAAACAACTGCTAAAAAAAGGAGTACTTTTAAGACTAATATTTCTTTATCATAATGAATTTTTACATTATAATATCGTGCTTCAGATTTGTTGATCTCATTGTTACTTAATTCTTTAACATCACTTAGTACACTGCTTATATTTTTGAGATTATTTTGTATGATTACTTCTAAATCGGAAATTCTCTGAAGAAGATCTTGGTTTTGAGACATAACCTCATTCATAATCTGAAATTTAAAATTTTCCAAAAGTTTATTCTGATTTTCTAGTGCTGATACTTGTCTTTCAAGATTTTCTAAAGTTTTATAGAAACTAGTTACCTTTTCTTCAATATGGTTCATTTGCATTCTCCTTAAAATTAAACTTATTCATTATTTCTAAGGCTTCTATTAGATAATATGTATCATCTTTTAGATCACCAAGAAGATTTATAGTGTCATGATAGCCTATATAATCATAAGTTTTTTCTATAACTTCTGCTCTTTTTATATACCTAATCCCTTTATATATCATTATAAGCTTAATGAATCTTAAAAACTTTTCTTTATCAAGTAGGCTTGTTAGTTGAACAAATCTTGATGGCAATAACTGATTTTTCAGTTCGTGAAAGCTTAAGCACATGATATATAGTACATTTTCTTTCTCTAATAATTCTTCTTCAAAGAAAACTTTAAATCTTAAGTCGTTTATTCCATTCATGAAATTTTTATTGCTTATTAATGTTTTAAATCCTTCTATCGGTTTTGATGCGTCAAAATCAAGAATTTCATGCATTAATTCCTCTTCATCATTTAAGAATTCATTTTTTTCCGATTCAAAACCTTGTGGTTTGTTATTTATCAGTGATTCAACATGAATAGGAAAAACTCTTGTTGTTTTCTCATCAATGTTACTATTAAAACTATTGGCATTAATTTCAATATTATCTTTTTTGTTGGTGGCATTACCAATTCCATCCAAATTGTTAATTTTCAAAGTGTCAATCAATGAATCTAATGAATTCTTAATTCCAGGATAATCGTCATCAGAAATGTCGTGATATTCATCTTGATATACCTCATTAATTGATTCTTGTGAATACTCTTCATCTTGAGGCGTAATTTCATATTGCTGTATTTTTTCTGATGTGTCCTTTAAAAAAGTACCATTTTTTGATTTATAAATTGGAATATTTACTCCGATATCAAAATCAATAATCCAAGAATCTTTATAATTTTGATAATTGTCGTGGTCAAAAACTAATTCTCTCTCTGCATAATCATTATCTAAATTCTCAATAAACGGTTCTTTATGATATTCTTTAAATTCTTTATTGTTTATTTTGCCTTCAACAGAATCTGCGTCAGTAATTTCATCATCAAAAAGTTCCTGAATCTCAGTTTGTTCTGTGAATGATTTTTTGATCATCTCATCCTTCTGTTGCTTGGCCTTCGCATAAAGACTATCAGCAATATCAAATCTATTCAAAATCCCTTTTACTTGAAACATAGCTTCTAGATCATCTTCGATGAATTTGCTTGTATTATCCATATTCAAAGCATTTAATAATAAGTTGGAAGTGCTTGTTACTGATTCAAACTGTTGGTAAGCTTTTGAAAGATAATACCATATAACAAATGCTGTCATTATGTTAAAAAACTCTTTTTCTTGGTTATTAAACCATTCAGTAACTCTACCATAGACACTATAAGCTTGAACAAACTCACTCGCATTTTGAACAAATATTGACTTATTTGACGTATCTTCGGTTGTAACTTTGAAATTTACGTATCCCGACTTTTCATCAATTATTTCCCAGTTTTTAATAAATCCTAATATGAATGCAAAATGAAGGGCATTATTGTAGTATATTTTGCCTTCAAGTGGAACCTTCATTGTTACCAAGTTGCCAGTTGAATTTCTTGATATCCCAATAAAAACCTTATGTATATTATCAATCTCTTTTTGTGTGTTCTCGAAAAATCTGAAGAAATCATTAAGGTTAGATAATTCATATGATTCTTTTAAGTTTGCAATTTCTACTAGTGTGCTGTCCACATTATTGTCAAAGATTCTAATGGTCTTATATAATAAACTTGAAGAAATAAATGCAATGGAATTCCCTTCATGTTGATTTCTTGATAATCTGCCGGTTTCTTGATAATACCACTCTTTAGATAAAGGATTAAATACAGTAATAACATTTCTGATTTGTTCTATATTTATTCCAATATTGAACTCATCTCCGGCCAACATGATTTTTTTTATACCATTTTTAAACTGTTCGTACTCGAATTCCTTACCACTAAAGCGAATAACATACTGACCAATAATGGAATGGTCTAATAACTTATCATATATTTTCCCAATAATTAAAGGATTGTTGTTTATTATTAAATACTTATTATTTTGTGTAACATCAAATGAATTATTTCTTTCATAATTATCCAGAATAAGGGATAATATACTTTCTGTTATTTTTTCAATATCATAATCTAAATGTACCACGTGCTTTATGCTATCTCTAGTCATTGATTTGGGCATTAAAAAGGCTATGTGACGTTCTGAAAATTTAAGACTTAAGTCATCTCTTACTCTTCTATTCGCAGTGGCAGTCATGAATAATGTTTTGGGATATTTCAAGTGTTCAGTTATGTAATGAGGGAGAATCATATAGTCAACATCAAAATTATGAGACCATATGGAAACTTGATGAACTTCATCGACAATGAACAGAAATATTCTTTTTTTCTCATTGTAAAGATCTAAGTAGTAACTCATTTTTTTCGTATATAATTGCTTTGGTGTGGCATAATACAGCAGTTTCTTTGTATAATTCGAATCGTTAAAATTCATTTCCGATATTTTGCCTGCTAATTTTAAGTTGCATGAATCTAAAAGATTATAAAGTTGATCTGAAATGAGCACTTCTGTAGGCGAAACAATAATTGAAATTTTGGGCGTTATCACAGACAATAATTGATATATTAAGGACTTTCCATAACCGGTTGGTAAAATACCACATGTTATCACTCCATCAATCATATTCTTACAAGTTTCATATAAAACTTCGAGTTGTCCAGACTTAATCTCTTCATGTCCAAATAACGTATTTACTATAAAATTCCAGCTGTTTAAATTCATTTCATTTACATCATACTGAATGTCGGATTGAGAGATAATATAATAGTTGGAATCTCTACAAATTCCCCGTTTTATCACATATTCTACTCGATCATTGTTATTGAAGTATAATTGTGATCCATGAACTGAAAATGTTGAATCGGATATTATTGAAATCGGAAAATTAACATATTCATCTTTTTTTAAGTACAGGTTTTTAATATGATCAAAATAAAGAATTAAATCCTCTATTGCCGATTCTAGAAACTTCTTATAATCTTGATTAACATAAATTTGGAATGAATCACAGTTAGTTGAAAGTATATAAAGTATTACTTGAATTTGATAGTGATATATAATGCTATAGATTTCAGAACTATAATTCTTCATCTCTAAATTTTTACTAAGCTTTATCGAATTGCTTCTGGTAAGAATATTATAAATGGTTTTAAATATATCAGCCTCTGGAAAGACTTTTATTGGCAATTTTTTGATAACCATAATTTCATTTGAGTAGTAATAATTGGAAGCGATTGCTATTTCCTTTTCTTTGTCAATCGTGACAAGTTCAAGATATTCATTAGAAAAAAATAGTTCTTTTGATTTGTAATCATAACCAGCTTCTTCAAATTTCCCTTTGTTCATTAAAATATCGGTAACAAAAAAATAGATTCCAACATCAAATAGTCTTGATACTGAAATTTTCCTCAAATAATCAATTAAATCATTAACAGTAGCAAATAATCTCCAATCATCTTTTTGGGCTCTATGCATAAAATTTTGAATAGATATTGAGTGCTTCTTTTCATTAGCCAACGTTGTAATATTTCTAACTCTATGATATAAGTCAGGATTATTTATTAATATTTCTTTTAACTCATATGTGAGTATGTTATTTTTTTTATCTAAATATTGTTCTTCATGATTAATAAAATAATAATGTTTAACAATTTTCTCAACTAGACTAGCTAAAAGAACAATATACGAGGTATATTGCCCCTTATATAAGCTAATTAGTTCATTATATTCGTTTTTTATTGTTTTGATGCTTTGTTGAATATAGTCCTGAATATCTCTACCCNNATATATCCCCCATGCTATATATCAATGAAAAAGTAAATGCTTGTATATATTATAGCATTTTTATGTTGTAATTTATGTGTTTCCTTAGAATGCACTATTTCTTGTAGTTCATTATTTATTATCTACACTTAAATGTTTATATTACTATGAAATTATGGAGCATAAAGTAATTTCTTATATTATTTTTTTGATTTATTGGTGTAAGTATAGTTCAGTAAACATAAAGAGTAAGAATATTTCCTATGATTGATGTAGAACCGATTCTAGGGAAAAAGGATTATAAGCAAAAAAACTAGTTCAATAGACTTTCATTAAAAACTTGTTTGCTCAAATCATACTTTTTAATAGTTAACTAAATCACGACTATCGAATCATTCGCAATATCCAATATCTTTAAAATGATAGATCGCCTTAATAATCATTTTGTTCACTTCAATGTTTTTATCCAATTTAAATGTTTCTACTTTGATATCATGCAGAGCAGATGAATTCGACAATTCATTGATATGAAATACTGCCAATATTTGGTCATGATCCATAATGTGATATCTATTGCAGAAAAACTCCCCTTCTATACCTTCGCCTGAATTCATTTTCACTTCAAGATCATATGATTCTTTAATGTATATGTCAGGAATGTTGAAAGTGATGATTAGTGGTATGAATTTATAGGATTCATCATGATCAAGTTCAGTCATTACACTCAAATTATAGATGATATCCTTGTCAAGGTCCATCATGTAAATTTCACTTGATGTGTCTACATAATTATTGTCGATCACTTCTATAATGTTTTGCATATAAATAGCTTCGTTTTTTTCTCCGATAATCTTTGTAATAATTCCTATTTCATCAGACAACTTTCCTGAAACCTTAACTTGATCTCCTACTTTAATACCTGGAATGTTACAATTATAACTATACTCTATATATAACTCGGGAAACTCAACCATGACCTCTACACCTTTATAACTTAGAAAATATTCTTGATCCATTCCTTCGTTATCAATCAGAGAAACAACATTTTGCATATAAGGTTTCTCGCTTTTTTTTTCAAAAATAGCTGTTATTAGACCCATTTGATCAGACAACTTCCCTGATACTTTGACACGATCTCCAACTTTAATCCCCTGAAGCGAACAGTTATAACTATACTCGATACTTAAATCGGGAAATTCCACCATAACTTCTCTTATTTTTTCATCTGAGCTGATCAACATTTCCTTGTGTCTTTTCAAACATACGTCCATAAACTCATTGCAATTTTTCAAATTCTCTGGCAAAACAACACAGAAACGTTTATCAAACTTGACCAATCTCATCATCTTATCTTGATCATATATCGTCGATTCACTTAAGCTTTCGATAAGTTCTTTAAAATTTACTCTCTGATTAATTGCTTCCTCAATTACATCTGCATCATTTTGAATACTTTGACTCGCACAAAAGTAATTGTTTCTGTGTGCTTGAATAGACATGATGACAAATTCTTTATTATCTTGGAGTTCTTTACCTACCCTACATAAGCCGTTATAGAAAAGAGATACATATTTCTGTGCTGTTTCATAGTGATTCTTTATTCTTTGAGTAGCTTTCTCGAAAATTTCGTTATTGTACTGCATTAAACTTTGAACCATCTCAACATGATCAAAAATCGATTTAGGCAAATCATCTGTAACATGCCAACATGACTGAATCGCGTGAGTGATGATCTCGTGATCCTCTTTGTATTTTTTAGGAATGGCTCTGTATGCCAAACCGTTTTGCTTGACTGAAGGCAGGATTATTTCTCTATCATTTTTATGTTCATCAGATAAGAAATAATACATTTCTCCTCTTTTCGATACAAGTTTTTTGATGTTGTCGTGCGTCAATAAAACTGAAGGAATCTTCTTATATATATTTGCAAGTCTACTTCTCTCAACGAACTGATTATTTTGAATGGCTGCGAGATATATAGAAAAATCATGTTTATGTTTATCGTCCAATTGATTGATAATACTCTCATCCGATTGAACA
The DNA here is from genome assembly GCA_002422135.1 of Acholeplasmataceae bacterium UBA6181. Lineage (GTDB taxonomy): Bacteria > Bacillota_I > Bacilli_A > Acholeplasmatales > Acholeplasmataceae > UBA6181. The sequence goes on along the minus strand of DITP01000070.1, from coordinate 35,916 downwards.
ACTTGCATGATGATATCTCGATCGTTTTTGAGTGATTCTGGCAATAAATCGTAAGCTGAGGCATCTGATTCAACAAGTGCCATCGCAATATGTTTTTCGCTTAATAAATGGTCTTGAACATAACTAATGTCAAGGTTAGCTTCTTTAATGGCTCGATGGACAAAATCCACGTCATTAAACCAGGATTCATCCACAAGATCAGCAACTGCCTTGTTAATTTTCAATGCTTCTATCAAAAAATGCGAATCATGTTGTAAGTCCTCGGAGATGAAATTAAAAGCTTCCTCACTAATTTCTATCGCCTTAAGCATAAAATGTCGATCACCAATGATCTCTTCACTAGCGAAGGAAAGAGGAAGAAATCCATCAAATCTCAATGATGTCAGAATTGTCTTTTTCTCTTCTAGTAAATAATTCTTTTTTGTAGAATCTTGCTTTTTATTGTTCATTATACATGCCTCATTATTTGTCATCTATTGATTGTGAAAAGTTTCAAAATATATGATAATGATGGAGCAAATCTATAGGATAAATTATCAAAAAATCAGTTCTTTTTTTCCAATATATACAGACTGGCTTTGGCTCTACTCATACCAATGTAAATGAGTTCTTTCAATTCATAGGTATAGACATCCAATAGAATGATGATATCATTTTCAAGACCTTTAAATTTTTGAATTGTCGAGTAAGTAATTCCTTTATGATTATATTCGTGTTGTTTTAATTTCCATTTGCTGAGTTTCTCAATGAACTGGTCAGAAAATTTGTATTGTGATAATAAAGTGATCTGATTCTTATGTATACCTTCTTTGATGAGTTCATCTAGAATGCCATCAACGATATTCACTTGATCTTGTTTTTCTTTAAATGGAATTCTCTTAACCAATGATTGATGAATCACTCCATCTTCATGCGGTTGATTGATTCCGACAAGTTTATTCATTTCAGCAAGTATTTGAAATGAATTTCGACAATTTTTAGTCAGAGTAAAATTGGTATAGTGGGTTTGATTGGATAAGTACTTCTTCATTGCATCAATATCTAACTGTTTATTGAAAATAGTTTGCATTGTAAAATCACCAAACAAGTACCATGACCCATGTTTTAAACCACCTTCAAGCAATAGATCTAGAATATCGCAGTAGTCTTTTGTGAGTAGGTCTTGAGCCTCATCGAGTATAATTTTTTCAAACTTATGAGGATGTTCAATCAATACATCTATGGCTAGTGCATGTAAAACTGATTGATAAAAGTAACTTGCATCTTGATAATCACCATGTGAAACTCCTCTGTATTTAAGAACAATATCTTCTAAAAATTGTGTCAAAGATCCAATATAAACAGGTTTATACGGATATTCCTTGAAATGCTCATTCATGTATTCAGCAAGAAGTAAATTATAACAAAACAATGCAACTTTCTCTCCTTTTGTAGCAGAGTCTTTTGCATATTTTACAGCAAGCAAGGTTTTACCAGTTCCGGCAAGGCCGTTTATTAAGCAGCGGGGATTTTCAAAAAGTCCATCAATGCACATGTTTTGCTGAGCAGTTAAAGTCAGTATTCTTTGTTCTTCGATTTCAATTTTTCGATTCAAACTTACAGTGATATCAAAATCTTGCCTAATGAGGTACGCGAATGATTTTACATCCTCAACAGTTGGCTTTATTTTGGAAAGATTTAAATCTCTATATTTCTGGAAAAGATAATGTGCTAAGTTTATGACGAACTTCCCAACTTCACGACCATTTCTTATGTCAAAGACCTGTTTTTGGTCTGCATCTAAATCATTGACTTGAAAAATAATGTCCGTAAACATGACACCAAACCCAAAGTTGTAATTCTTCCAATTTCTTTGATTCTCAATTAACGAAACATGGTTCATGATTCCATAAATTGCTTCATTCGCTTGCTCAAATGGTCCTCTTGATTTCGTATTTACCTCGTTGTTTTTGTCTGTGAATATCCACATACCATGTTCTCGACTGACACGACCACCTTTAACCTCAAATGCGAAAAAACCTAAGTTAGGGGCAAGCACTAAGAAATCTATTTCTCCGTATGGCAATGTTGGATGTTTTTCAATTCCATAGGAATGCATCACAATCCAGTCTTTTGTTAGAGGATCTTTTTCAAACATGTCGAAAATCCGTTTTTCAGCCCCGCTTTTGACTTGGGGGTCAATCACTTTTGGTATCATTTTGGCCATACTTTACACCTCATCGTGGAAGATCTAACCTTAGTGTTTATGATACTAGGTCGATTTTTTTATTCATTTTTTTGATGTTGAAGTCTTCTATTTTTTTCCTTATGACACTTAATCTCTTCTCAATGATATACTCTGTAGATTCGATGATTTTCTTACTTGCGATTTGAATGCTTTCGGCATTCTTTAGTATTTCTGTGATTTCTTTTTCTAATAGTCTAAATGATTTATCAAGAATTTCATTTTTCATGTTTTCAAAGTCCGTTAATATATCTTCTATGTCTTTGAATTGAGCTTTCTCAAAATTGTTTTGCATTAAAATATCTTTATATTTCATGCCAAGTGCTGTGATGATGCTTAAAAATACAATGAAGTATTGTGGTCTGATCACATACATTTTGTCGTATTCTAGTACTTTTTTGATTGGTGAGTCATTATGTGTATCCCATTCTAACTCGCTGACCAAAAGCGCATATTCACAACTCTTTTTTGCACGATCATTATCGAGTTTTTTAAAGTGATCCGCGTTTTTTGTCTTATTATCAGATAACGGACCCTCCGACTTCATTTCGCAAACAACAGAAGATAAAAGTTCTGAATCCTTTTTATCTTTTGATGCATAAACTTTAAAGATGTAATCCGCTTTTGAGCCTTTGGCATCTACATCATCACGTATGACCTTATTGTCTTTTTCCCAACTGCAAGTTTCGAATCCACTGACAGCAAACTGCTGATATTCATTATTACACCAACTTTCTAGATTCTCCCCTTGTTTCTTAATGTTCAGTGCAGATTTTGATAACTGAAGCGATGAAATTCTGTTCTCGTGCTCTTTGATCACTTCTTTGAGTTCGGTTTCTTTTTCATTGACCGCAATTCGTAAATCTTTCTGGTGCACTTCTTTCAAATGTTCAAGATTACGTTGTTTTTCCTGTAACTCCTGATTCAAGACTAATATCTGACGATTCAATTCGTATGTTGCCTTATTTGTATTATGTTGAATCTCTATTTCTCTAGAGTTCAGTTTCATATTCAGTTCATTGATTTTATCGTTGAATCTTGTTTCTGTCAGGTATACGCTTTCCTTAATGGCTCGAACTCTATCAAGTTCCATTGACTGTTTTTCTTTTTCGAGTAATTCAATTTTGTGCAACAAATCGTTTTTTTGTTTTTCACTCGTCATACTCATTCTGTCTGCAACTTCTTTTTCGATTTTCTTAAGTTGCTCATTTAAAAGAAAAACTCTTTGATCTTTCTCTTTGATTGCTTGTGAAATGGCATTTTCTTTTTCAAGTTGATATGTTGATTTTACTTGGGCTAAACGTTTTTCATATTCCAAGTCTCTTGCTTCATCAATCTTTTTAATTATAAACGTGGTGTCTACTTGATTAATCTCGGCAAAATCAATGATGTCTCCAACATATGCATCTTGATCAAGCCTTATTTTTGATACATCCAATACTGTTACTTTTTTAATAATTGCCACTTTAAGTTCCTCCTTGTTTTTTTAATTAATCAAAAATAAAAAGCAACATGCTAAAAGCCATGTTGCTTGCTCATTATTGGGTCATTATGAAAATGTATGTCTAATCGGTTATATCTGTTCCTTTTAAAATCAATATACTTTGATAAAAAGTGTAGATGATACATGAAAGACCCCCAAAAGTCTACTTAATTAAATTATAGCATATTACTTGTTCTATTTTTCTTTCACTTCTTTATATATTCGATATTTATCTATTCCCATTATAGAAACGTTATTATTTCACGAATCAACAACACAAAAGTTAGGTGTTATTTAAAACAATTCATTAAAAAAGTATTACATTTTTTGTTGTAAAACTTGTATAGAAAACCTATTACAGCTTCAAATGTTGACGCATATCTTTTCTATTTTGGAACTTTTTTATGGAGTAGTGCAATTAAAGTATATAGGGGGAATAATGAGAAAGAGTATATTATAACTAAAGCTTGACAGAATCTTATTACCAATGACTAGAATGCATGTCTATATTATTGACGTAAAACTATGAAATGTAAATAAAGTATGTAATTAATATTTCAAATTAGGTATAATTAAGAAAATAAGATTTTTTTTACAAATAGGAGGAAGTATTTATGAAGAAAATATTCATTTTTTTATCTATTTTTTTGTTAGCATTATCATTAGTCGCATGTGAAGGAAGTAAGCCATCCAATACTCAGTTTGGATTCTTTTCAGTTAATGGCAAAACATTGACATCGTATGCAGAAAGAGAATTATCTTATACTGAGGCAAAAACTTTTATTTCGAATTTAAGCATAAACTATCGAACCCATACATCTCTGTCTTCACCCAGGGATACTACCCTATCCACAGATGAAGTCAATAGGATACTTGGTTCGTATGGTGGCTTGGAAATTCAGTATATGTATTATAATCTTGATGGTGAAGAGAAGAGTGGGTTTTTTAAACTTGAGGGTTCAGATCTGGCCACTCATGTCTCTAGTGGAAGTATTCCTTTATTCTACGGGATTTTAATCACCGACATTGTTATTAATATTGATGTGTTAGATTATTATCAGAACAAGAATACTGAATTTAAAGAACTCCCCAACTATCAAATCTTTCCATTTTCAAATATCTATACCTATCATGAGACATTTGATGGGAAATCTTTTATATTACAAGTGCATGACTTCACTGAACTACCAAATAGCATCGGGTATGCATCAGGATTTTCATCTACATACATAAAAGAAAATGAGATAGTCTACGATAGTAGTTCACGTTTGATTAAAACTTATCAAACTGCACAAGGTATAAAGATTCAGTACCCTGACGGAACTGGCCATTATGGTGCACTATTTAGAGCTGATTTTATATGGATCCCAAAGACAAACAATAATTAGATTTTTGAGCTAGCATGTATTGTCAAACCCATAATGAAAGAATCCTTCTTATGATATACTGGTAGGAAGAAGACTATGCTATAGACACAATCAAAGTGTCAAAATGATAATCAAGAATATACGGCTACAAATTTCGGATAAAGAAAGTGAAATCCAAGGAAAATAGTATTTAACTTTGCACTTATTTTTACTAAATTGAGTGATACGTTTTGTATTAAATGCTTATGCGAATTACATCGGGTTTTCTTTTTTAGCAATAGTCATTATTATATTATCAACATTCGGTATTCTATGTTTGCTATTTTTATCAATAATATTTCCGGTTTCTAAAATGGTTTCTTCTCTTTAGAAGATAGTATTCCAAGAGTATCTAACATATTAGTAAAGAAAAATATAATAGAACAGTAAAGGTGTTTAATCATCGAAAAAAGTAAAAAATAGACATTTTTTTACAGGAAGTAATTGTGCACATTTAGCGGATCCAGATAATGACTTAATATATGTTATTGCTGATTCACTTTACAAGTCTAATTTAATAACATAAGAGGACAGTAATGATTCTTATATCCAACAAAAATCTGATTTTGGAAATATTGCAAGGAATCGATAAACCATCAATGTTACGGTTTGATGAATCTTATTATAACGATATCAACTTGATTCATTGTATTATTCAGTTTGAAAATTTAAACATTTATGATTTAGATGAGCTTATGGATATCAATATTGATGAATCATTAGTTAAACAATCAAGTAGAGTATTAATTAACATTAAAACTAATTTTAACCTAAGAAAAATAGATTTGGAAGCTATAGCACATATTCTTTCCACTAAAACAAATTCTATTGAATATCATTTTAACTGGGAAATCGACTTTGATTTTGAAGATGATCAATTTGATGTTTTGTTAATTTTTGTTGAATAAAAACATTTCTCCTTTTTCAGTTCTGATGTTGTTTACTAAAAACAGATTATTACGCTTTATAACAGACTATCTAAATTCTCTGTGCAAAATTTTGGGTAGGGTTGATCAGTTTTGAATCTGTCAATAATGTTTTATGATTAAACTGAGCTATTGTTATAATTGATAGGCTCTTGAAGAATCAAACTTTGAGGGCTTTTTATTTTCTTGTTGATAAAAGAGTATTAAACACTAGTAAGAACTACCTCCATTATCTTAGTATGTTATAATTTGGTCAAACGGAGGTGCTAAAAAGTGTATGGACTGAATAACTTAAAGGAATCTATTGAGTTAACTGATGATGTAGTGGTTTGTCCGGTATGTTCATGTGACAAAAAAGTAACGAGACAAAGAAATCATTTTAGAGTGAGTAAAGAGTTTTATTGTGAAGAACATAGAATTTTTATTAGTCCATCAGCCTTTGCTTACGAAGAAGAGAAAGATAACTTGCTGTGGTATTCTGAAACAGACATAACTCTTTTAAATGAAGTAAAAAAAGTGAAAAGAGAAAGCAGATTAAATTATAATAATAGTGAGGATGCTCTTACTTGGAATGTTTTTAGATTCTTAGATAACCACAAACTTCTAGATTTATATTTTTCAAAAATGTTAAATAGAGAAGTAAGTAATATTGAAGTAATATACTGGTCATACTCGAACGATTCGAGAGATAAAATATTCAAACCTTTGAAAAAAGCTAGAGAAATTTTTGAATATGGTAAAGGATCAGAACCTGATATCATACTAAAATCTAATGAGATGGTAATTTTTATCGAAGCAAAGTTTGGCGCATCAAATAATGTTCAAAAGAGTAATCATTATGAGGCATTAGTCCAAAAATATTGTTTATCGGAAAATAGACTTTGGGATAAATTATTTACAAAGAATTTTGAAACGATTGCAGTAAAAGAAAAAAAGTATGAATTGGCAAGGTTTTGGTTGTTGGGAAATTGGATTGCTGAAAAATACCAAAGTAATTCCACAGGTTTTTCATTAATAAATTTAGTAAGAGATGTCGCAGAAAAAGATATTGAAAATAAGTTTACTCGACTAATCAATCAAGACGAATCAAGAGTTTTCAAAAGAATTACTTGGGAATCTATTTATTACTTTATTTTGGAGTATGCATCTGAAAACGCGTCAAAAAAAATAATCACTAATTATCTGGTAAACAGAACATTAGGGTATGATGAAAAAGGGAAATTAAAGAAAGCATTCAATATATAGAATTCAAAACATGAAATTGTTTAGCACGCTAAATGAGGCTAAGACACTTACAAAACAATGGGTTCTATATTACAATGTAGTAAGACCTCAAAACTCAATAAATTATCAACCACCAGCACCACTATCAGTTCAAGAACTAAGGTCATAAGTCTCTATTCTATTTTTGAACAATTTATGGGGCAGTGCAGTGCGATTAGGACCCTTATACTATATGATATTGATACTTTTACAGATATATTTCTAGTAACTGAGATTATATTTCTGGTGCTTTTTTCTACAAGCATCACTATTCATGTGCAAATATTGCATCATTTATGGAAGTGTCTTGGTTGGTGATTTTTGATGGATAAAGTGTTTCAAATTCCCCAATTGATTTGTTAAGATACTCATTGAGGTAAGTTTTTGCCTTGGCTTTGATTTTCAGTGGTACTCCATAATATTCAGCAGCAATTGAACCTGTAATTGCTGCAATCGTATCAGAGTCTCCACCTACTGAAATGGCATTTCGAATAGCATCTTCAAAACTGACAGACTCAAAGAATGCGACCAATGAAACTGGCACTGTTTTACTCGCTTTTTCTGTAAACTGATATGATGCTCTGATCTGATCAAGAGTAAAATCTAGAGTGTAATAGTTGAGGTTGATAAACTCATAGATTTCTCTTTTTGATTTGCCAATCCTTGCTAAATGAATGGCTACTGCAACCGATTCGGCTGCCATAAGTGCTTCAGGATGATTATGAGTGACTTCAGTGACTGATTTTGACAGTTTTTTGACTTCATCAATATTCTTACCGATGATTCCGCATGCAGATACACGCATTGGAGCACCATTACCAAAACTTTCATATGGCTTAGTGTCTTCTGAAAATAGCCATTGATGAAACATCAATCCATAATTTGCTGCAGGATAGAGTTTGCCCAAACTTTTCATGTTCTCTATGGTATATAGACTTAAACTCGTATAATTGCCGAGACACTGAATCAGTGCGTTTCCAATAGCAACTGTCATGACTGTGTCATCGGTAAAAAAGCAGTCTAATGAAAACAAACTGAATTTTTTCGACTTTTTATTGTCAAACTCATACCTTGAACCGATAATGTCACCAATGATGGCTCCAATCATATCATTAACCTCTCGATTTGTGAATTGTTTATTAATTACTAACATTTTGATGAATCGTATCCACTCAAATACATTCCGTTACGTATTATGGTTCAATAATTAGTAAGATAGCAAATATGCTCTCTCTAAATAAGTGGTTTGATAATTGAGTCGAGTAGGTTTTGATTTAACCAGATCATAACATTTTCATAAAAGCTGACGAAATAAATGTCTTTTCATCCTCCAAGAGATTATTGCTTTTGAGATAATTGGAATTAAAATATAATATCATCAAACTAGTTTATTTGTTATTGAAGAGATCAATTTGGTACATCTTAATAATCAATAATTTAATCTTGATATTTCATTGTGAATCTTGTTTTTTATTTGCATTTATGCCAGTTTTTTTGATAGTTGCTAAATATATAATCAAGCATCACAACTCAGTTTTCTATTGACTTATTCCATGCGGCTATGATGTTTTTAGAGCCTTTTTAAAATTACTATATGAACAGCATTAATTCGAATTGACTTAATTTCTATGAGGATGATTTGCGCTTAAAATCTTTGAATATGTTATTAATATCATTGATATGATTTTTTATTATTTTTTCGAGCTCATTATCTATTTTTTCTTTAATAGATTCTATTTCATGATTACTTTTGGAACTCAAAATCCCGACTGTCTTCAATGTTGTCCATTTGTCTCCTTTTGCATGAACTTTGTGCCCATCATTTATATAGAAGTTTATTATTTCGTCTCTACTGTTGTCTATTGTCGGCCCAACTACAGTTGATAAGTTCAACTTATACTCATCGTTTTTTTGATCATACACAATTTTTAGTTCATATAAAATCACTGAGCCGTCAGTAACCCAATTTTTCGATAATCCTTCGTACATTTTGTTTATTTCTCTAAGTTTATTATCAGTGAATCTAGTAATCATTTTTACTGAATGATTTTTCTCAATGCCACGGATATTATTAATTTTTTCCTTTAAATAACTTGTAATTTCCATGACTATATCAGGTTTATATTCATAAATTAAATCTAGTGCTTTTTTATGTTTATTATAAATTTGTCTGCACATTTTTTCTAATCTTTCGTCTCCCACGATATCCCTCCTCAAGATTAAGTGATAGTCAATAAGAAAATCTTTAACTTTATTATTTGTTTTTTTAATACAATCTTCTAGTAATCCATCAAGTAGTATTTTTTCATATGAATATGAACCCCAGATTTTACTATCAGATGATTCTTCCCCTTTTTTTGTAAGAAACACATACATCTTTCTATAATTACTGTATTTATTATCAATAAACTGACGATATTTAACTAACTGATCATTGTGTTCGCTTGAATCAATCTTATTCTCTATCACTAATACGAATTGTTTTGATTCATCAACAATCAATATGTCAATACTCATATTTTCACGATAAACATATACGTCTGGATATTCCCATAGAAAAACTTCTTCATAATTTAAATGTTTATATATTTCTTCATTGTCAACGTAAACAGACTGAATAAACTTCTTTAAAAAATAACTGTTTAGTCCGTGTGTTTCATTTGGATTAAGCAACCAAGCCAGAACATTGGAATGTCTAATTTCTGCTCTTACTATCGACAAAGTTTCAAATATATTAAATTCACTTTCAGATTCAATATCGACTAAGGAATCGATGTCTTTTAGCAGTTCAATTAGATATTTTTCTTGATCATGTTCACTATCAAGAGTGACATCAGAATTTAATGTAAAAACATAAGGTATCCCTTTATCGGTTTTCCATATTTTGTTATCCGGAGAATTACCGCCAAGTACCATTGTTGTGGCTTCTGTTATAGAAGATACTTCAACATCTTCAGATAATAATCCTTCAGAATTAACTTTATTTTTAACAATTTCTTGCCATTTTTCGTACCAATTTTTGCGTTGTCTCTCAAAATTTGGTTGGTTCTTAACTCTAATTTTACTTCCTGATTTTAGAAAGTATTTATTATTGTTAACTTCTAGACGGGCGTCAACTTCACTTCTTTTTAAATAGAGCAACATAATTTTCACCTCTCATTATATGCATTTTTTTATTATTACTATTATTTGATTATTTTTAATGTTACATCAGTATTAATATTTATGATGAAGTATCTTTCACCAAATCAATATGTCTCCTAAGAATCTCAACCATCGCCCATGTATCATGCTTACAATACTCCAGCATATTAAATATTGTCGTTTTTTGATCCTCTTCGGTCATAAATGGTAATTGATAATATGCAATTTGTGCTTGTTGCCCGTTTTGTACCTCTTCTAGATTTTTATAATCTAGTTCAGGAACCAACACTGGCAAAACCTGTTTAATAGAATAGGAACGTTGAAAGGCTTGATCATAATAGACAGGAAGAGCTTCTTTTTCCTTACCAAAACCTAATTCTTCATAAAACTCTTTATTGCCTCTCACCAAATATAACAAATCAAAAATTCTTTCTTGTATATTTTGCAAGTGTTTCTCATACTTTGGAAAAAGTTGAATCAATTCTTTGATTCGACCAGATTCGAATGATTTGTTATAAACAACAACATGTCCGCCATCCATAGGAATACACTCAATCAATTTCTGAACGAGTTTCTCCCTGGGATCTTCATGGCTATCAGCAAGATAATAGAAGTTCTTATCTTTATCCACTTTTTGGTCTTTGTGTTCGATATGAAGTGAAAATTGAAATAGTGATTGTTGATATGCTTTTTCTCCCGCATATCTTGGTAAAGGACTCGAAAATGATTCAAAGTCAAGATGATATAATGGATACTTGAGTGATTGTATTCCTTTTCTAATCTTTTCAAACTGAATATACGGTGTTTCGGTTTGAATAGCGTCAAATTGCATCTTTTGAACATGACTTAACCAATCTCTTGGAACCTCAAGAGCATGAACAATACCCTCATTGATCAAGTCATAAATGGGATGCTGCATTTTGTTTTTTCTATCTCTATTTTCAACAAATGGATACTGTGTGTTACGATATACAAATAAAGAGTTTTTTTCTGGCACTCCTTTATCTTTCAAACAAACAGATAAGAAGGGACACTCACGTGCTGCTTTTCCTTTTTGGCAATATACACCTACAGGAACAGGAGATGCTTGCATCTGATTCAACCGATTGATAATTTGCTTGATTTCATCATCTATGATTGGAAGTAAATCATGCGTTACCTCTGTCAAGTCGATTAATCTGATGATTTGATCAGCAGAATAGATTGCTGATCCGTCAATTGATTTTTTGCCATCATAAATGAAATTATGATTTAGTAGCGCAAGATAGTATCTACGTTGCTTGTTTCCTAGTTTTTGATACTCATCGAGATATCGTTGATAGGCTATATCATAAACATATCTTCCAAGAGAATCATACTTATCCAGTAATTTTTGATATTGAGTCGTAAACTTTTCTTGATCTGCAGGATCATTTAAGGCTTTGTTAAGATGATAGATACCATGTTCATCTTCGGTAAAGATTAAGAATTGTTCTCCGTCTTTTTTATATCCCAAATTTGCAAATTTTTTCGATGTTGAAGCTTTTGTTTCAATGATTCGAACTGTTTCTTGGTCTTCTTGATACGCATCGACAAAAGCAAAAAAATGGAATCCATCGACTTCTTTTTTAATATACTTCTGCTGATATGTTTCTTTAGAATAAATGACACTTCCACCAAAGACATGTTGAACTTTTTCAGCACTGAGTTTTTCTATCTGTTCATACTGCGGTTGTAACAATCGAAACAATGCATTCTTTGTATCATCTTGAAGAGGATCAAAGTCAACATCTTCTTCAAAATCATGCTCAGAATAATGCATGCTCTCATAGAGATTATGCAATAGTTCATCCTGTTTATCCTTTAATTCTTGAGTGTATAAGTCTTCAAGTGATTCATCAAAGGATATAATCGCTTGATTTCTCTGATATGTCAACTCTTCTAAAGCCACATAACGATGACATCTGATGTAATTAAAGTATTTGGTTTTTGAAATCTTCATCACTTACATACCTCATTTGTTTTCATTTTACCTTAAGTTTATAACTTTTCATATGATAATCTTGAAAAGGAGGGTGATTTCTGAATGTTGAATCTATCATTTTTATGCACGATATTTAATCATAACATAAACGATTAGCATAAATGAATATGCACAATTAATATGATGATTCTTATCCCTACTATGGTATGATTAAATTGAACGATAAAGAAAACACTCCATGTTTTCAGGGTAAGCAAGTTAGACTTGCATATAATCATGCCTGGAGTGTTTTTTATTTTGATTAATCCCTGCTTGGTTATTCGTGTAGGTTAACTTGCATTACAAATATTCGGCTAATGCCAAGGAGAATAACCCATGAAATCAAGAAAAATGATTGTTCCAAGGATGCTTATCAAGCATCATTCTCTTCATCCCGAAACTTATGGTGAATCTGTCGTATGTTTGATTAACAACATGACGACAGATGTTTATACATCGGAAAATGGTGATTTATTCACTATGACCAATCATACCGGATTGATTAAGTACTTAAAACACAATCAGATGCCTGATTTGAAAATGACATTATGTCAAGACTCTGTTCGATTGAGAAGCATTGATTTTAATGACACTGAACAATTACTTCTTTGGATGAATCATACATCAATAACTGATGATTCATTGAAGTATACTTTTGATGATATTCGCAACTTTATATCGCATGGCATATCGAGTCAATCTCACTTATTTATAGTAGAGGTTGATCAAATCCCCATGGGGACTGTCGGATATGATGTGATTGATGGAGTTGCATTAAATGTTTTGAAAATATACGAAAAATCATTCATCCAAGAGAATCATACTATAATCATACTTGATCTTGTGAAAAACTATATTCGATCTAATTATCAAATTTCCAATTTTGATCATTCAGAAATACATTGTTAGTTAAAAATTGCAGTCGATTATAAATGGCGACTTATAAGTTGTTTCTATCTTGAATAATTCTCTATTGATTCAAATTTGTGGAAGAATCTCAACTGTTAAATCAATAGTCGTTTTATTATGGTGATTGATCGATATTTTATCAATGCTATATACTCGTATATTTTGGGTTTGTCCATATTCAATGTAGGAATTTGCCAACTTACCAGAAATTATATTGCCACTCTTAATAACCTGGTCTCCATTAATGATGAATTTTTGATTCATCTCTTTTTCAATGTTATTAATTGATACTTTTACAGTGGCTATCAATACAAAATATGCTTCACTAGCAGCATTCGAAAAATTCTGGATTTCTTGAGTTACAATTGCATTGCTCATATTTTCTGTTTGTATCCTAGTTGTGATTAATGAATTTTCACAGATACAAATTCCTTTCTTCAATTTTATAGTTTTGTTGTTAGTCTGTAAAAATAAACTCAATGAGTAGACGTTCTTGTTATTTTCATTGATCTTTATTAAGGCAAGTCTTATGAAGTTAATATATTAATTAAATCGTTCATTGCCAATTCGTCTAATTTCAGTCTAGTTAAATGTGTTTTAATAGCGTCAAGACTATTTTTATATAAAACATATTTTTCTGTAAGTCGAGCGACTAACTCCTCAACTTTACCCAAACTACCTATTCTAATGTTTATATAATCGCCTTTAATATCTTTTTTGAATAGTAAGTCGAAAAAGGTAGATGGTAAATCGGTGTATGTTTCACGAATATATTGGATTTTATTCTCTATAAAGACATCTGGCAAGCTAGGATTGTTGTATACACAAAAAGTCATATGCTTATCATTGTTTAGCAACTCATCAACAAAAGTTAAGTCGTTAAAAATGGATGGATTATATGCTATTTGATGTCTTATAGTTATATTTTTCGATTTCAAAAGCAATCTTAGCACATTGATATCATTGCTATTTTTAGCAATTTCTTGTGTTACTTGGAAGACTTCTTCCGGATCATATATGTCTTGATTGAATATTTTGTCTTCATAGATGTAATTTGCCTTTTTCTTTTTGCCTGAAATCAATTGATTAATCAGTAAATAATCAATAATTTCTTTAATTTCACTTTCCAGATCTTCAATTTGCTTTTCTGTAAGATTCATCATATTATCCCCTTTTCTGTGTTTATAATCCCATAATAACATACTCTTTCTTCATTGTTATTCTTGGGAGTGAGTATTTCTAATCTATTATGCAATGAAAAACCTCTGTAAAATAATGACTCATGTTTAGTATTATATCGACTATCCTTTAATCAAATGGAGAAGTGGTCTACTTTCAGCTAGTGTTATTGTGTAGATTTGATAATTGCCTACGTTTTTATTAACCAAAACTTCACCATTCTGAAGATCGAGAACTAAATGTTTTTTTGATTTTTCTAACAAAACCAAAGCATTATCTTGTGATTTAATTCTAGGAAATATGCCGTCCATTTGATACTTAAATAGTGGACTCGTTGATTCTTTTGCTGATGTTGTAGTAAGCACAATATGGATACCCGCTGCTCGTGACTGTTGAACTATATCATATATTAAACTGTTGATTGAGTCACTGGATTGATCAATGATAACTGGCATTTCATGAATGATCACCCAAATATATGGTAGGAATCTCTTCTTGATTTCATGGCATAGAATTTTTGCATTGAATGTCATGATATCTCTTGCTTTAAATTTACGAAAATTTTTAAAACGGTTCATCATCATTTTTTTAATGGTGATTAGCTTTTGAATAAGGTCTTCTCTGGTTTGTATGATTGGACCTTTTATATACGTTCTCATTCTTGGAATCGAGTCTTCGATTTTTGTTTTTGAATATAAAACAATTTTCATCTCTTGAACACTATACCTTGTAATTCCATCTTTAATCATATGTATTAGGATATAATCAACAAAATATGTTCCATCACCTGAAATGATTAAGTGTCCATGTGTTGGTTTAAAAAAAGGATGAATGTATTTGTCGTTGGATATATCAACAAAACATTCTAGCTCGAATAACTTGCTCTCTCGGTTGGTATTCATGTTTTCTCCTAATCAAATACACTATGCTGGAAGATACTCTTGGTAGAAATTATGTTGAACTAGTGACAAATTGTTTCTTGGTTATTCATTTATTCTCTCTCATTTAGTGTTATATTTTGATGTTTCTCAATCGATTGACTATTTCTTTAGCAGTTGCATGCTTCAGATCAAATATCCTTTGAATCTCATCAATATTGATGTATCTTTTGTACAATACATACGTTTTGACCTTCAGATACATCTCGTCAATAAAATGAGCATCATCTTTTTGTATAGATAGGTTTATTTTTACATCATCTTGATTGCACAATTTGACATCGGTTAGATGTGAAGGAATATCTAAATGTTCTAAGTTAACACAATCATATATGATATTATCTTTGACATAAATGACACTATCCGGAATAGAAATGGACTTAATTTTCTTGGATTTAAAGAATGATTTTCGATTGATTCGATCAACCCTACATCCTGCAATTGTATCCAATATTCTAACATCTTCATCAATTTCTTCTTCTATGTGGCCATACACGATTGCATTGTCGTACTTAGTAAGCAAGTATTTAATACCTTCAACTTGTTGATATTTACTCACTTCCAGGTTAATTTGGGGCTTCACTTCCTTATACTCTCTTAACTTGAGATAGATTGAGGATGTATCATCTCCATCTATAAAGATAGATACTTTATCTGAAGTTACAATCAAGTCACCTATGTCACAGTTTTGGTTTAAAATGATTAATGTTGATAGATGATCCATCTCGCCAAAGGCTAAAGATTGAATCTCTCGACATCGATAGCCTAATTCTATACTAGATAATCTGGTGCCATACAGAGCACACGACTCAATGACTTCAATAGAAATAGGTAGATTGATCTGATGTAAATTGTTGCAACCATGGAAGGCATCGGATTCAATAACTGTCACATGGTTCCCAAGATGAACCCGTTCAAGACTGATACAACCTTGGCATAATGATCTTGATATGAATCTAACAAGATGAGGAATCTTAAGTTCTTCTAAAAAGATATTTTGAATGAATGCTCCTGCTGAAATAGTCTCTAACTCATTGTTAAGATGAATTCGAGATAAATTTGAATATGCAAAAGAAACATCATTGATTTTTATGATTGATTTTGGTAAATAAATGGATCTTAACACCTTGGTTTCATAAAAGCTTGCTACACCAATTTCTGTGACATGATATGATCTGTTTTCTGATAGTATTATTTCAGGTATGATGACATCCGCTAATGTTTGAAGTTGATTATCGATCACAATAGCTTTCAAGTCATTGAATAAGGCGTAAATGATATCATCTTGAATGATGACCTTCTCAAACCCCCGATAAGTAGGTAGATTTGTTGAATTCCATTCTTGAGTCCATTCTTTATCTTGATTGCTATCTTCTAAAAAAATCATTGCTCTATACACATCATCAAGAACGTGATTACCCATCTTTGTTACAGATTTAGGTATTTCTATGAATTTCAGATTAATGCACATTTTGAATGAACGATCCATGATTTCCTCTAGTGTATCTGGTAGAGTGATAAACTTCAATGCCTCATTATTATAGAATGCCTGAAATCCAATCCATTTTAGTGATTTGGGAAGTGATAAATTGTTAACGTTAATCGCATTATGCAATGCGTTTGCTTCAATTCCCACCACTGTATATCGATTGTTGATGATTGTTTCCATTTCAATCATCAGATTAAAGCGGCCGAAACGCTCAAATCTTCTTTCCATTAAATGATGGTCATAGATGTAAGCGAGACCGTCATTAAATAAGCTATATATTATTCCATCAAAGTCTACGGATTTTTCATATCCATAACGAACAGTTGCATTTTTACAATGACTAAAATCAACACTTGCTTGATCATGTGGTGTGTAAATCGTAACATGTTCGGTTCCGATGAAAGCATCGTCAGCAATATTGAGTACTGATTTCCCTAGTATAATAATTTTCACATGCTTATTTTCTGATAATGATTCAATCGTGGTGATGGGTATATCGCAAAGTGAATCTGGCAAATATAGAACCTTATCCATACCCAGATATCCTTTGATTCCAGATGAGTTGAGAATTTCAGTGTTCAATTCAATTACATAGTCAAAATAGTTAAAGGTTTTATTCATTCTACTAGTCACCGTTTCATCCTTAAAATACGCCGTAGTATGATGCATGCCATATTGTATTCTAGTTATTGTTATGATATACTTTAATTATAACATGAGATTTGTATAATATATATGTCGATTAAATACTTTTTTATACTACATATTTTATATTTATACGTTTATTTATGGCTTTATAATGATATTTAAATATATTAATTATACTACATAATGTAGTTAAGGAGAACCATGAGACGGAATATTGACAATTTTCCAGAAGTAATACGAGTGTTGCTCGATACGAAGACCTTCCAAACATTACATAAAGATATGGATCTTTTTGAAATCAATAAAATCGGCACTTTTGTCAATCGTATAATTGTCAATTTTTACCCTAAATATGAACGTTCAAGTTTATCTTTGATTCGAATCAAAAATGTCATTAAGGAAAAGGCAAATATTTCAGAGACCAATGCAAAGGCGATTGCCCAAAGTATTTTTGATGAATTGGGAATAAAAAGTTATCCCAAAACCACCTCTGAAAAAGCTATTTCGATCAGACCAAATGTTGAATCCAAAAAAATTTTTACTTTGCATACTACTACTTTAGATGAGAACAACACGTTTTCGGTTGGTGTATTAATAAAAAATATGTTATTGCAATACGCTAAACTTTCCAGAGTGGAGCGTGAAATCATCGTGTTTCGTAAAGAGATAGAGGTCATTGAGGGTGCCATTCAATCAAGATCAAAATTAATGCTTGAATTTAATAGTAATCTTTTCATCTTCCACCCTACATCAATCTTGGAACTTTTGGATGACTATGGCAATTATCTACTTGGTTACAATGAAAAAACAAAAAAAGATGAGATATTGTTGATCAGAAAGATTACTCAAATGTATCCGAATGGTGATCACTTTATTCCTTCTAAAAAGATTAAAAAGATATCTGAAATCTATCGCAATAAAGTAGTGCCTTTTCTAAGTGAAAACGAAATATCTGTGCTTAAAATACTACTGAATAAAAAAAACCTAGAGCCTTTGTATCATTTTCTAACCGAATATGAAAAAAACAGTCATGTGAAATTTGATCGAAGTCTTTCGGATAAAACCATCAATTCGTTTTTGCCAGCGTTATTTACAATTGAATCAAACGTTGATGAAACAGAGATTAATATCAATATTAAGGATAAGTTAGTTGACTAATATTTAACAACTATTAAATCATTCTGTTGATAGCAAAATTTCAAAAAATCCTTAATTTGATAGGAATTTGATTCACACTATCAATTGTCTCGAGGAAATCGAATTCAGTACTAATTAGGATAATATTATAAATATGAGCTTATTATGTTTAACTGATGTCTTTCATATCATTATTAATCATGTGTGTTCTGATTTTCTTGTTAAGTGACTATAATGTGGCAAAATAGATATTCTACAACTTCAGATGAGTCTTTGACCTTATCTCCCATCTCAAAACCATTGATTTTTTACATAAAATGTGCTATAATTAAATTACCATGAAGAGAAGGTTAGAGACAAGCTCATTGATCCTTCGCCAACCTGCATTTGTAAGGTGGCAATGCTTGAGACTATGGAATAAATACGAGTGTATTTGTTGTCTATAGTCAGCTATGGACTTTTTTATTTGCTCTTTGAAAGGAGAAAAATGAATTCGCTCATTAAAGAAATCTTAGCGTTGGAAAAAAACTATGGGATTACACTGATGTTACCTCCCTATCGATTCGATACTGCGGAGCTCTTGAACATTCAATCTGATTTACATTGTGGAATTTGCCATCGTTCATTAGGTTTGTTAGAGCCTGTTTTGACGGGATCTGATGGAAACAAAATTTGTACTTCTTGCCATCACAATCATATATATGGTGTCAATCGTAGCACCTACACTTGGTTTAAAAATCTGAATCTCGAATTGAGAAACGATGTTCATATGGATTGGGTAAAGAGTAAAACCAATCACATCTTTGAATTTACATTATGGATGAATAACCAGCCCAAACTAAAAAATGAAATATATCTGTTTTTGGATACAGCGCTGCGGAAAACGAATAAATTCATTGTATCTCTTTTCTTACCTCAACATCTCGATAGAAAAGCACTTAATGTGTGGCTACTTCAAATGGGCATCAACACAACTGATTGTATATTTCGCACCCTTGATACATTTCCAAACTTCCAAGGTAAACATGAAGACATTATGTTGATTTATAACAATCCTAACAAGAAACATTCAAGCTTAAACGGAGAAACATTAAAAATGATACATAATGGATTCTCTATCGTTTTAGGCGAGGATATCTATGGAAGCATTACTGCCATTAACGCAAGTCTGATAACTGATGAGGTTCTGGAGCAATCATATTTGGAACAATCACCAAAATTCATGTGTGAACAACAATGGAAATAGCTTTAATGTATATTAAAAAGCACGGAGGCTTTCCACTCACTGGTGGGGGCCTCCGGGCCATAGCTTTTAAATACGATGATGTTCAATTTATAGCAAAAATCATCAATGAACTTGATATGTCTGATGAAAACTACTACTATGCATTATCTACGGTATACCATCATTGTGGACATGATTCAGATCAAATCATGTATACTGATCATACAGCAATGAGAATAAAGATGATGGGTAAATTAATGCGTGAATTAAAAAAGATAAAACTCAATAAATCAATCACTTTTAAAAATGAATACATTTATCTTCACCAGTTAAGTCAAAAATAAAGGAGCCTGACATGAAAAAAATCATATATATTGATATGGATAATGTACTTGTCGATTTTAAAACTGGAATAGAAAAACTGGATGAACCCACAAGGAATCTTTATGAAGGAAGACTTGATGAGGTTCCCCACATATTTAGTCTGATGAAACCCATAGAAGGTTCTATTGAAGCAATTAGACTACTCGCTTCTCGATATGATTTGTTTATTCTCTCTACATCCCCATGGCTAAATCCTACAGCTCTTCAAGATAAGTTGGACTGGATTAAGACCTACTTTGGAGATGCGCCTGACTCTATCTTTTATAAAAGAGTGATTTTTACACACAGAAAAGACCTGCTCAGAGGTGATTATCTAATTGATGATAGAACCAACAATGGAGCGGATCGTTTTGAAGGGGTACTCATTCAGTATGGAAATTCAACTTACATGAATTGGGATTCGGTTATTGCATTTCTACTTTAACTATCTTTGATACACCGATCAGTTCATGCTTGAATTGTTTGCATCAAATCATTAATTCTTCAAATGAAGCAACACCTCTAGGGTGTTGTTTTTTACTTTACATATCTTTAGGTGTAGTTTCATGGACATTATTACGAATTTTATGTTGAATTGGTGGAACATTTGGATCATCAAAAAAAATAAAGTGGTAATAATTGTGTTGAAGATTTCGATTGATAAACATACCTCGATCGATGTAGAAAAAAATCCTGTATTCTCGATGTATTTGACGATATGCAGTTTCCATATCAGACGCTTGTGTCTGGGGTGATCCTTCAATGATGAAATAAGCATGTGCTCCTGGTTTTATAGGATCATCTAATAAAAAAGAATCTTCCATCTCTTGAACTGATTTACCCGAGAATTTTGAAATGTATTGAGTTAACGGTGGTAGATTTTCTAGCTTAAACATCAGTGGTTCATGCTGTTTTTCTTCAAGTATCTTGAGAGTGTCATCATCTGTCTTCATCAGGCTTGCTGAAGTGTAAAATTGAACAAGTTGACGAAACTTTTCTCGTTTATCATCTGGAATCTGCCAGTCATCTCGATAGACGACTGCCCTCAGTGTCTTGACAGCGTTGTAGAACAAATCGCTCGATGCATCTTCCTTCATTTTTTTCATAAAAAAATTCAGTTCATGTACTTTCATGGGGGGTAAAATATTCGTCCCTGCGGATAAATGGGCTAAATAATCGATGTAATTTTTTACTCTAGACTCGGTTACGCCTGTTTTTTTATGAATATCATGAGCAAGTTTACTTGTATTTGAAAAGTTACCGGAAAGTGAACATTCCCTATATGCAGACCACATCTCGTTCAGGATATCGGTGTCAATGATCACTCTTTTATTTTCTTCACTCATCTTTCATACCTCCTACAATCCCCAAAGACCATTACAAAGATAATCAATCATGGATATTAACATTTCATCGGAAATTTCTTCAGGTAACCCAAATTTCTCAATTGCATCTGAACTGACTATTCTTCTTCTAACCAAATCATAGTCATTCGTAAAATAATAGATATTTTCAATTTTCTCGATGATATACCCATCTCGATATGGAATTTTCTTGATGACCGCTGAATTGAATGGTTGGAAAATAAAGTTTGTGATGTAGCTTTTAAAAACTTTAGGAACATCGATTTGATGATTGACAATCTTTGATGGTCTAACCGCCCTGTAATTGATAGAATCTCCTAAAAAAGTCTCAACCAACTCATCGATGCGTTCAAGCACTCTAGACGTATTATTTTCTTTCAGTGCTTCTTTCACACGATGAACATCCAAATCTTTCGAAGTTGTCTTGCATTTATTCATCAAAACAAACAATTCTATTGCTTCATTTTCTGTAATTCCTAACTTTTTTAGACATTCGTTTTTTTCTTCTTCGAGATTTTCTTCAATCAAATCATTTTTGACTAACATATGTTTCCTCCTCTTTAATTTGATTTATACTGCCATGGATAAATCTTTCAATCAATTCATTAACAACTCCTTTTTATAATAAAAAATGCAAGCAATATCTTGTTGTAGAACAATAATCCGTTTTTTACCCATTTGGATAATGAAATCTTCAAGATAATGAACCTCTCTCAAATACTGTAAATAAAAAGTCTAAAAACGTAAAAATGACATAGAGACTTCAATATATCAGTTGGTTTTTACTGTAACCTAAGATGTTTAAAAAACAGATAGTTATCATCGTTGTTATTTATGCCAATTATATCATTAAAAAGAATGTAATGTCAGCCAGACTTTTAATTTTACAGGTTATAGAAGTTCTATTCATACATGCTTCACATGGGTTGAAAAAACATCATCTTAGCTGTTTCGTAATGAAGGGTTACGAAGTGTTGCAACCGATGAGATCCAATCCACTCACCGAGCAGAGTGACCATCAATCGCAATGAACCATTTTCAAGAAAATCATCCTCTTGGTAATACCACACTTCATAGTATTCGAAGACAAGTTGTTTTATCATGGTTTGATGCAGTTTCGAACCCCAGAAGATATCCTGAATCGATTCATGATATTCTGCTTCGTATATGAGCATCATGTAGTGTTCAATGGCATGCTTGATATGATAGCATGTGATACCTTTTTCATCGCACATGTAGTTGACCAAATCGAATTCAAAATCAAGAGGTTCGATGAGATGAAGTGCCTTACGATTGACTGTTGATAGGTTATAGTAAAAAGGCATAACCAATAGTTGGGTTCTCTCGAGGTAGTCGATGTCTTCTTCCTTGATTTGTTTCGTTTGAATTATCAGTTCGACACAATACTTTTTTTGAACGATATGCTTCATGTCATCTTCATTCTTGAGTAGTGCGACTATGTCATCTTTTGTTGAAGCTTGTATGACTGTGTATTGATTTTTGATATCCTCTTCATCAAACATTTTTTTCATTCCTTTCTTGGAAAAACCAGTATATGACTTCAAATGGATGGTCCCATAGATGCTTTTCGTCTGCAATTACGATTAATGAATCAACCATTTCTGAAAATGTTTTTTTTCTCTTCGAACGATTTTGGATCCGTCTTGAGGTTTCGGAGTTAAGAATGTGATGGAGAAATGAAACAATGAAGGGCGATGATAGATGCTCGAGAATTTTTGATTCCCACGTCGAGTCTTTGCTGATGATATATTCGAGGATGTCACCTAAAAAGATAGAGGTTATTGTTTCACCCAAAAAATCACTGAAAACATGGCAATCACCCACATTGAATCCTTGTACATCAAAAACATCTTCACCCTCACAAAAAACGACGATACCTTCTCTTTTGTATAGGGTGATCATCGTATCACCTTGTGCAAGTTCCCGGATAAATTGAACCATTTCATCGTTTATCGTGACCAAAGCACTCAACGTATTGCCATGGATGGCTATAGGATAAGCGTTTTGTCCATAGGGTGATAATCTCTTGTATGCATGATTCATGACCTCTTGTTGATCAGAAGTCGATAAAACGATTAACCCTAAATTATCTTGACGCATGGTCTTGAAGTATTGGATGACTCTCTTGATACTCTCATGTACAACCAAATGAGTGTAACTATTTACCCTAGGGACATTATCTTTCTCAAAAAATTTGAGATGAGGTTTCGCACTACCAAATGATGAAAGATTAAAGTTATCATGACTCATTTTTTCTTCTTCTCCTTGTATAACTTAATTGCCAAATCAGTAGACAAATTCAGGTAGCGTTCCTTCGCATGATGCTCTATCAGATATACTACATCCTTGTGCAAGTTCGAAAGAGGATGATGCACACCTGTTTCTTTGTATTTTTCTGATAGGTCGTTCAAATAATCAACAAGATGATTGACGTAACTTGTGAAGAAATGAGATGACAGATGTTTGATAAGAAATTCAACAAACCAAGATTCCTTATCCGCTAGATGAATACTCATCACAATTTCTGGTAATGTGATATCAGGAATGGATTCCATTAAATACGCGGTTGATAACATGTTTGAGCCATGCGAATAAAACAAAGTTACACCATCCCTGATGAGTACCATTATGTCCTGATTGAGGTATATGACGTGATCGAGCATCGTCGATAAAGCTTGTATCTCCGTCATCAAAAATCGTTGAGATTCAACCCATATCACATCCCATGATGATGTGTGATGCTGCAAGGTTTGATGTCTTTGACGAAGCAGTTCCTGACAATATGCTTGTTGACTGCCAGTCATGTAAATGGCATCCATCGGAGTTTTCGGTAATTGTTGGACAATACTGATGCCTTGTCTGAGTCTTGATTCTTCGATTGCATTAATGGTTACATCGTCTTCAATTGTTATCCTATCTTCCGGTTTAAGTGTTTGTGCCATGTATAAACTGAGCAAGTGAAGTTGTTTAAACTGTTGAACATCATAAGTTTCATCATTAATCACTATCTCCCGATGGTCATCACTGTATTGGGTTAATTTTTTATAAAGACTAGTCCAAGCTTTGAGCACATAAACCTCCTTATATTCTTGTGATTTCCCCAAATGGAGGAGTCACCTTATCGTTGGTGATCACCCAAAGGGTGGGGATTCCCCTTGATAGGTTGATTTTTGGAAAATCAGCATATCCATCTGTCATAATGATGATAGCGTAAGGTTTCAGTCTTTTAAAATATGTAGGAACGGCATCAAAGATGATATCGAATCTTGTTCCACCTGTTGTCTTCATCCTTCGGATTGCATCCTGACAATCGGCAATTGATTTGACTTTGAGAGGTTGGGTCACGATGGTTGAGAAAAAGGATAAGTCAACCTCAAGACCACGATGTTGCTTGACGACTTGAAACACTTGTGAAATGACATCATCAAGAATATGATACATCGAACCTGACACATCGAGAACAATCCAAATGTTTTTTAGCACTTCATCCGCAGCATAATCAGGTAATAATACATCATTAAACCTCTTATCGCATCTTTGGTATGAATAGTCATGGATATTTTTAGTTATAAATTTCTGCAAGATTTTCCGCCAATTGTATGATGATGTTTTGCTACCTTCACCTTGTATAGATTTGATGATTGCACTACCCGGATATGATTGTATCCCTTTCGACAATATTTCTTTAAGGCGGTCATCTTCAGACTTCGTCAGTCTTCGCCATAAAGTATGAACATCCAAAACTTGTTTTGTAGTTTCTTGTGGAAGTTTATCGTAAACAATCTCTGCCGTGTTGGAGTAACCATTCATATGAAATTGTAAACCATAGATAGGGGTTAACTTGTCATGACCAAACCCGTTGTATCTTAGGATATCATTGACAACGATGTCACATGCGATATTGAACCGATTGGAGTCTTTATGATAGCCTCTTGCTGGATGTGATAATATAATGTGCAGCAACTCATGTAATAGGATGAAGATGAATTCCTTCTCTGATAAGTTCTCCATAAACGAGCGATTCACCATGATTTTATAACCATCGGTTGCTGCCGTCGGTATGTCGAGACTTTCTTCCAAGGGTATACTTTGCAAGAGATACCCTAGGAATGGATGTTCACAGATGATGCTCATCCTAGATTGGATCAGCATTTGTTCAAGTTTAGGCAACTGTATTTTCCTCCAAGATGTTGATGAGTTCCTGATAAACATCTAGTGATGTAATTTCATACGATTGCGGTTCATACTTCAAGATGTTCTTTAGTATTCTGAGTGTATAGTCTACCGGTAGCAGCATAATGTACTTCATGATATTTGTCATGGTTTTTTCTGACTCTATGACACTGCTAATTTTTTCTTCGATTAATGCCGTCATTGCTTGAGTTTCTTCAAGTGTTTTGGGAGATTCCTTTATTTGACCATTCAGAATGGGCTCAATGTCATATTGCTGATAACTTCCAAACATCAACCTGGTTAAGTGTGTACCAATCAGTGAGGCTATGATGCTTCTGTATTTATCCGATTCTGTATGAATTCGGTGCATAATTTTGGATAGCATCTCCCATGTTCGAGGTGTGATGATGATAGGACTCGATGTTGATAAATCTTTGGTATAGAACTTATCGGGATTTGATTCTAAAAACTGCAAGATTTGAGGATGGATGTTGTGTGCATTTGCCCAATGCATCCAACTTTCGAGATGTGGGTGAAGTTCGATGTGCATGAAGCGATTACGAAGCGCTGTTGGCATCTCGAAACTAACCGCATAGTCATCTTGCCGATTACCTGCGGCAATAACAAATGTGTTTGTGGGTAGGCGATGTTCACCAAGTCTTCTTTCGAGCGCTATCTGATACGCTGTTGCTTGAAGCGATGTAGGTGCTGAGGTTAGTTCATCGAGAAAGAGGATGTTGATGGTCTGTTCATCGTCTTTGAGGTTAAAAATTTCAGGTTTCAACCACACTGCTGTCTGGTCTTTGATATTGGCAACAGGTATGCCTCTTAAATCGACTGGAGTGAAGAGTAACAGTCTGATGTCAGTCACATGAACCTCGCAGTTTGTTGCTTGTTTCAAGTGACGTGCAATTGCATACACAGCCTGACTTTTCCCAACACCTGGTTGCCCATGAAGGAAGACAGAGGGGTGTTCATGAATCTGATTGGATTGGGCAAATAAAGAGAATGACTCAGTCAACATGTCTATCAGTTCATCCGTATTCATCTCAACGATATCGTTCGTGATTTGATTGACTGATTTTGATAAGGGATTAACTCTACGCATATTTTCTCCTTTTGTATTTGATGGCATATGGTAATGAATGATGATTTGGTAACTGTCTCGGCGAGGGAGGAACAACGCCCATTCCCCTATATCGCTATAGTTATCAAACGAATGCATGATTGAATTTAGTTTTCAAAGAGCTAGGTCTGGGTCCTTGTTACTTGTTAGAACATACATATATATATAATACAGAAAATTTTCTTTGGGTTTAGGAATAACCAAAACTCAGATTTCTTACACAATTTTCGAGTGATTATCCTCAAGTTTGAGCAACAAAATAGTTATTTGATGTCAACATACATGCCCAAACTTTCTTGATGAAAGGATTATGCGGGTAGTCGTATTGATCATCGGATAAAGATTTGATGTTGATGATCAATCCTGTGTAGGGTTTGGCTGATTTAGAAATGGAAAATAGTTCCTTGATGTCTTCATTGTGACAAGCGAGTAGATTATTGTAAAATTGATTCATCTCATTCAACCATGCCGTGCTGAATTGATCTTTTTCTTCGATGCTAGGAATTTGTTTGAGTAGTTCTGGTAAGTATTTGAAGTACATCTTCGTGATGCGTAGTCCATCATCATATGGTTTTTGATTGATGGCTTGAATGAATGAAGCATGAGAGGTTTGATGTTTTATGAATTGGTCCAATGGTTTAAGTAATCGCCAAGGAAAATCGATCCATTTTTCAACCATATAGCCTGCTCTTGGCCATCCCGCTATCCACATGGATTGAATCGATGTCAAAGGGACTTCGATGATCATGTTGAGATCGATAATCCTTAATTTGATGAGATAGTTTTTTATGATATCATCCTTGTTGCTAGGCAATCTTGGATAGAGTAAGTCACAGAAAAATGAGATATCTGATTGATTATCCTCCTTTAAAGATTTTAACAGTATTAAAACATCCTTTGGAATAACCTCCTTATTAATGGTCACTCCTCTTTGTGCTCGATAGAAATAATCCTTTAGTTCTATCTCAAATTTGTCTCTTTGCATGTGCCGTTTTCTCCTAAACTAATATTGGGTCAATTTTTGTGAACTGAGTTATAAAATATAAAAAAGCGATCCTCGATGGGATCGCCAAAAAATCATGGCTAAATCTTCCATCGATCAAGCATTAGCACCTTACCGCTTGGTAGGTTGCTGAAGGGTCATAGAGCTTGTCTCTCGCCTTCTCTTGATGGTACATATATATTATATCAAATCTAACTCAATTTTTCAATACACAACTTTATAGAAATCTGTGGGGAATGTGTTCAAGACATAACTTTATACTTTTTGAGTGTGTTGATTGTTTCTTGTTCTTGTACTGGCAAATCCATGATTTCAATTGCATCATATCTCAGTCTGATGAGCATTAGCTTATGGATATTTATCCCATAAGATTGCATCAAGCCTAAACGATACAGATTGAGTTGCAATGTGACATATCTCTGATGTATCTGACTGGTCCGTTTGAAATCAATCAAGAGATTTTCTCCATTCATTGTCGCAAGCAAATCGAATCTCCCTGCACAAACAATCTTTCCATCAATTTCGATGATCACCATGCGTTCTGTGAGTTCCTTTTTGAATCCATAATGCTTTTTGACTTTCAAGTAGTTATGAAATTCTGTGGTGTAGCCCATTTCACCATGCAATTCATAGTTTTCAATCTCTTCATGCAAATTGACACCTTTGGCTGCAGCTCGATTGAGCATTGCTTGATCAATACCACTATACAATTCAGGATTTTCCATTTTGCAGATTTGAGATATGCTTGGCACCATTTTACCATTGACAAAATACTTGTGCTCAATTGGTTCAAACACTACTTGATATCCTTTGATTTGTTCAGTTGTAGATATCGAGTCCTTCATAACATCGTACCTCTTTTTTGGTTTAATTTTATCACTAAACTTTATTTAAAGTAGAATACATTTTTGGGGGCACCCTACTAACTTAATATGCGAATCCTAAATTGTAACAGAGTTGTGCATTTTCATCAAAAACAATTGTAAAATAAAGACTACCCAAAACTAGTGTTCTTGTTTAGGTAGTCAATCATAGATATGATTACTGAAAAACTTAATACAGTTCATAATTCAACTTGGAATTATTGGGTTTTTACCTCATAATTGTTGATCGTTATTGGCGATACATTTTTATTAAGATTTCTGCTGCCATGATTTGAATTTGAGTAGACTGTAATCCACATTTGTTTTTGTGCTTGTCTAACTGCCGCATCTTCGTAACTTCATGCAACCATCCTATATGGTATTTTTTTGAATTGTTGTAACTTGATGTTCTTGAATTGACTGATAATTCACTAAACTTGGGATTTCTCCAAGATAAGTGTTTATGATCAATATGATTATAATAAGCGTATGATACGAACCAGGCAGCACCAATTTTAGTTAATATTTCACCACCATCAAAATTAAAATCATGACTTTTATTCATTTTTTTCTCCTTTACTATATATCGACTAAATCACTTTTTATAATTTTTGCCATTTGATGATTTTGAGAACACTATTCCAGTTTATGCCAATGTGAGAGGATTCAAACGATGTGTTTATTTTTTTATATTAGCATTAATCTGTTCACGCATTTTTTTAATTGCCTTACTTTGAATTTGTCTTACTCGTTCTTTAGAGATGCCGAAATATTGACCGATTTCTTCAAGTGTTTTTTCTTCAGATTCTATGCCAAATCTCATTTTAATTATTGTTTGTTCGCGTTCGTCTAATAGTTGTAGAATTTTCATAACATATGCTTCAAGTTCTTCGATCTGATTGCATTCATCAGGATTTGGATTGTCTGTATCTCTAGTCCGATCAATAAGGGTTGACTTCCCATCTCCAATTAAAAGATCCATTGATATGGCATCCTCACCGTAAAGGTTGATTAATTTAAGCGAGACTTTTGATATTGTTGTGATTTCTGAAAGTGTTTCAATATCTGGTTCCTTACCATGTTCATTCATATAGTCTCTTTTTGCTCTTCGAACTTTGGATAATAAATCATAGACATGCACTGGAATCCGAATTGTTCTAGAATTGTTGGATATAAAGCGTGAAATGGATTGCATAATCCACCAAGTCGCATAGGTTGAAAACCTAAACCCTTTTTCGACTTGATATCTGTCTACTGCTTTCATCAGTCCCATGGTTCCTTCTTGAATCAGATCCATCTGTTGAATATTAGAATACTTATAATTCTTAGCAATACTCACAACCAATCTAAGATTAGCAACAATCAATCTATCTCTTGCTTCTTTTCCAAGTTTGATCACATTTTCATCGTTAGATTCACGCGCCATGGATACCCTTTGAGCAAGTTCGATTTCCTCGGTTTTAGAAAGAAGCTTCTCTTCACCAATATCCTTTAAATAGTCACCTAAAACATCACTTAAGTGAACTTGATCGTTTGAATTTGACAATTCATTCTCAAGTCTTTCCAATTCAGAATTATTCGGTTCTTTTTCTAGTTTCAATGAATTTCTCCTTGTTTGTTTTTTTGATGGGTTGATATATGAATTATACACAACATCATAACATTGTCAAGTGCATCAAAGTAATTTTGAACGACAAACTGAATGTTATGCTGATTGATGATCACTAGTCTATTGAAATAATGATTTGATTGATTCTTTTACACCATCAAACAATTGGTTGTAAATCCGTTCATCATAGGACTTAATTTGGTTCATTAATTTCTTAATTTCACTAGAAATATGGTAGCTTGAATCTAATACTTTCATTTTGCGATTGATCTCTGTAATTAATAAGTTTATGACATTAACATCTTTTTTGGCCATTGACTCAATCAGTTGTTTGAGTTTTAACTTTAGTGGATTCTGCTTTACTTTAGGCAGCATAGGATTGATTTGATTAAGACGTGAATTTTTCGGTTTAGGGGGGTGATAATTCGACGTGCTAGGGATGAAAAAATCCGTGCTTGTCATGAAAAAATTCTCGTTCATAACAACACTTTCTTCAACAGGCGTTTCTTCAATGTGAGGTACATCATAGACTTTATCATCTCTTTCATTCACGGCTAAAAACGACGTATATTTTGAATCGATCTGATTCTCGATAGCCATCTTGACAATTAAATCCTGATAACCTTCGGTTTTCATAGTATCTCTATGCATCAAAGACTCATAATACCCGATTTTGCAGGTTGCAAAAATCTTGTTCAATTCAAGATCAGTAGTCTTGATTTCTGCTTTCTTGATGACCAAAGGAGTGCCATCCACTGTGATCACAATGTCTTCTGTCAGATCTTTAAGTTTTAAAATAGCTGTCCAATATTCATCACTAAATAGCGTGTCTGAGTAAATATAACGATCTAATTCTTGATTACGTGTTGTGAGTTTAACTTGAGTTGAGATTGCACCATTAATGTTCGAAAAAGCTCTGATCAGTTTGTTTGTATAATTGACTTCATCAGGTGCAAAATAATAGGCTTTACCATGTCCTACTTTTGAAATCTTATCTAGGAAGGACGTATTGACATTCATATCTAAACCGAATAAGAACAAGTTGTTATTTTGGATATTGTGTGCAATCTGCTCAATGATATACTCTTCATTCCCTACCTCACCATCTGTTATGCAGATGATATTGGCATCATTTGAATACGAAAGTGATGCTTGAAGTGCAGAAAGCAATTCCGTACCGCCCATATTGGCAGAGAGTTCACTGATGTATTCTTTCAATTCATTTCTGACATCATGGACCGGCTTTAATGAATGAAACAATGCTGTATGATGACCTCCAAATGAAATGATCTCGATCAAGTCATCTGATTCTAATTGTGCCAACACGGCTTTCAGCAAATCTTTGACTGCATCGATATTTCTACCTACCATTGAACCTGATCTATCAATCACAAATACGTATTTCTTTTGAACTCTTTCCTTGGGTTCTTCTAATTTAGGCATGAAGTCAATGAACAGATACTGACCATTAATCAGCGCGGTTGTTTTAAATTCTTTGTTCAACTCGATGGATAATTTGAAGTCTCGATTCAATCGGTTGTTTAGACTAATAACTTGTTTATAATCAATCACCTTGATTTGATGTGAGCTTGAGTTAACATCTTTGACCGACAGATTTTCATGGATATTCACAAAAAAATCACAAGTATAACTGACCTTGTCTTCTCGTACCAAACGATTGGAAATAACATCGTTATATCTTTGCCCGATGAGTGTTGGTACAAAGAGATCGATCTGATTGTCATAGACATCACACATTTCTATGTAACTGATTGTGATTTTGACAAGTTCATCTGGTAATACACGACCCAAAGATAATTTAAACATGTTGGAGTCCAATCTATCCATCAAGTATACAGAATTACCTTGAGCGATCGCTTGCTGATACTCACGATTTGCTTGCTGTTTCTCTTTTACAATCCCTTTTATGACTTTATCACCAATGGTTGCTGTAAATGATGTTACAGTTGCTCCAGCTCTTAAAGGAAATGTGTAATAGATCTCAACTGATTTGTCTTTGTTTAGATTTAAATATTCCTGTTCGACTTTCCAAGTGTTAAACTTACCTACAATATTGCCTGTATAGGTCACTTTGGTCAGTGATATACAACTTTCTTGATCTAAGATATTGAATTGCATTGTTTGTTGATTGACATGTTTTTCCATTGATATCCTCCGTTTAGATATTATTGATGACTTTCTTGATATAGTTGACTAATGTTTCAACTTTTCTTTGATCCAAGACATCTTCTCTGACGCTCAATTCTATACCAGGTGCAACATGTACCTTCCGATATAGAAACTCTGTATCACTTTTTTGATTGTCTATATTTGAATCAACATCAACATCCATCTCTCCTTTGAGTAGTTTTACTCTGATGACATCAAGAGGCAAATACTGTTCTTGATATGCCTTGATGAGCTTGAGTTCTTTCAGATTAATCTCTGAATAGTGACTATACATACCATCTTCTACAGGGGGTGTCAGTAAGCCTTTGCTTACATAATATCGGATAGTTCTGACAGTAACACCGGCCGCTTCAGCCAGTTCACTGATTTTATACTTCGTTTTTTCCATGTCTTTACCTCCCTTATTTCGTTAAAATCAATCTCAACACTTATATTATACACTGTTACGTAATAATGTCAATAGTTGATTTTATTATTTAAAGATGAAATTTATTTTACGTCTTGTGAGTGTTCGTTTAATAAGTCATCTATGAATATTGGCAGATAGTAATCATTTTTCCTTTATACACGAAAAAAGGTCTGATAATTTTGTATCAAACCTTTGATTCTTATATGTGTGATGCTACACATTATATATAGATTGACTTCCCTGCACGAAAGTTCTTATTAAGCGGCTTTTTTCGACATAATTCACAAAGTAATGTGTACTCGAATTGTTAGTTTAAAAACACACTATACAATGCATCTTATAATTTTGGTGGAAATATTCCTGTAAGTTCGTTTTGAGTGCTTGCTTTTTGCCATTCTGACATGCCCTCTTTCCAAACTAAACTGTCAGAATTAAAAATCCCAGTAGTAATCATAGTTTTTAATGTGGGAATATCAAATGGACCTGTAGGATTGCCATCTTTTGCAACGTAAAATTTTGTAACAGGTACTGATGGTGGTACACCTTGACCTACTTCAAACTGATTTATTGACTTATCTAAAGTTCCAGCAATATTCTTTCCTACTGCAGAACCTAATGCCATACCAGCCATCATTGATACAGGATTAAATCCTGACCCTTGACCCCCAAGATTGATGTTTCCTGTGTCTTTTTCTCCCATTTTACCTAAAGCTTCTGCTCCAGCAACGCCAACTTCACCACTAACTTCAGTTTGAAATGCTCCAAGATTTGTTTGTCGAGTTGTCATACGTTGAGTATATTGCCCTTCTTCTCTTTTAATTCGTAGTTGTTCTTGATAATTAAGAAGATCTGTTTCAACTTTACTTGCTGTAATATCTTTCGTAATTCTCTTAAGTTCAATATAATCTTGATTATATTTATCTACTTCAATCGCACTAATATCAATCCCTGTCACAAAAATGCCAAAAAGATCAGATAGTCTATCTTTAACATATAATTCGACTTTTTCACTTATTAGATCAATTTTAGATTCAATTGCGATAACCGGAATATGATGTTCAGCTGGTGCATTAGTTACTGCCTCTTTGACATAGCGAGAAACTGCTGAATTTATCTTATTCTTAAGATCCTCTAAACTAAAATTGATTAATTGATGATACTTGGTAAATGCCTGATAATCTTTAATTTTAAATGTTAATGTCCCTCTCACAGCAACTGGAACTTGAAAGTCTGGAAATCTCGGATCGACAACATCAAAGTAAGGAATTCCAAACCTAATTTGGATGGATTCTGCAATATTAATGAAAAATACTTCTGCTTGAAAAGGTGTATCCCCTTCATACCACAATCCAATGATAGATGACAAAATAGGAAAGTTCTTTGTCTTTAGTTTTTCATCATGCGGACCAACGATATAGTCTTCCATCGTACCGTTTTTTTGCTTATAGACAAATACAGCAACTTCTCCAGTTTTAACTCTAAGAACTGAATTAGTTCTTATTGCAGTTTCTCTCTTTAAAGTTCCTTGCTCATATTTATCTGGATGCCATTTCCATACAAAATAGTTCGTTTCATCACAGCGGATGACATCACTAAATCCACCTGATTTTTTATTTTTAAAAATACTCATGACCGTCTATCCTCCTATTATGAAAATACATAACTAATTTTATCTCATTCGTTTTGATACTTTGGTTGGGAATGAAAGTTGTATTTAAAGATGTCACTTGTTCAATCGTTACTTTATCTTTAAAAGCAGTAATCATGTATGTAACATTCATATCACCATCTACCGTAAGATTCACTGAACCATATACATCTTTAGCATCCGTTTTGGCAAAAGTAATGATGTTATTCCCAGCCCTCATTCTAAGCGTAAAATCCGAATTAGTCCCATGATTAATCGTTCTTTTTTTTGCCCCATTCACCATCATATTAACATCGTATTTATTAAACAGAAAGTTGGCTTCGAACTCGACGTGAACATTGATTGTATGTTTTATAACATAATAGGTTATCTCGATTTTGGTGCTGGATCGAAACTTGGTCTCTGTTTCAAAACTCGTGACTCCTTGAAAAGATATTTCAACAATATTACCATGAATTTTTGAAGTGTCAGTTGCGGACATTTCAATTTCATTAATAACCAAATTATCAAATCCAATATCTTCTAATTCCAGGATCACTTCTTCATAGTTTCTAGCTAGATACCCAGTAGATGAAACTGGTACTATCAGTTCTGGGTCAATCATATCACGAACAAATGGTGCTAGTATCACTGCAATCACGACTAAAATGACGATACCAATACGATTAAATTTTTTCTTTCTTTTTTTCGAATTAATCTCATTTTCTTTTGCATCTGTTATAGCATTGATTTTTTCTAAATATATGGATTCGACGCTTGAAAATTTCGGGTGTTGTTTGGATGTAATTTGTAGTTTTTGATATACTTGTTTCGCTTTTTCCATCCAAATGTCGTTGATTGCTTTTACTGAGTTATTTTCTTCCTCACTTTCTGAATCAAAATTTGAATAATCATCAATGGCTAATTCTACATTAATATTTGAACTAGCAAAAATTAAAAAATCAAACAAATCCTCTGTATTATTAGGAATAATAAAATTCCTAATCAAACTAATCTTTTGTTTGTCAACATCGATAGTAGTTCCAAAGCCTACTGACTCAATTAATTGTTTTCCTATACCTTTAATCACTTTTTTAGATTCTAGTGATTGAAGTTCTTGAATAAAATCTTTCAGTGTATTCGATGAATTTGAAGACCTAATTTCGCATCCACAGCTTGGACAAATCGCCTCAAA
>DITP01000060.1 GCA_002422135.1 Acholeplasmataceae bacterium UBA6181 | reverse complement strand
TCTCCTTTTTTATAGACGAAGCATTTAAGGTTAATAATTTAGTAATGATATAATAGAAGTTAAGAGGTGGTTGAGAAATGAACCGCATGGAATTAAAAATTTTGGCATTAATCACAATGACCATCGACCATATTGGTGTTTTTCTAATCACTAACCAATCGGAG
The DNA here is from genome assembly GCA_002422135.1 of Acholeplasmataceae bacterium UBA6181. Taxonomy (GTDB): domain Bacteria; phylum Bacillota_I; class Bacilli_A; order Acholeplasmatales; family Acholeplasmataceae; genus UBA6181. The sequence continues at coordinate 4,616 of DITP01000060.1, read as the reverse complement.
TTTTACCTTTATTTCCGTATGATTGGACGGCTAGCTTTTCCAATATTTGCATTTATGATTGCTGAGGGATATTATCATACAAAAAATAAAAGGAATTATTTTTTAAGACTCTTAGGATTAGCAGTTATATTTGAAGCTTTACTCTATGCTATTTATTTGGTATACGGATATAACATGACACACATTCCTTTTACTGAAAATCGAGTTGCATTAGTGAATATTATGTGGACAATGGTTTTAGGATTCCTCGGTTTGTTTGTCATCGATAAATATCATAAAAAGGGAATACCTCTACTTATTCCTTTGCTTGCTTTATCCTATTTTTCTTCCTATAGTTTTTATGGGGTTGGAATAATTTTAGTATTTGGATTATTGAAAGATATGAGGAAAAAAGAGCTAGCTTTTATTGGATTAACGATTTTATACTGTATCATGCCATTAATGATTCCTCAAGATGGGTTTAGAGGAATTAACTATATTCAACTCTTTGCTATAACATCAATTGTTTTTATTCACGAATACAATGGGTTACCCGGCAAATATAAATTACGATTCTTTTATGTTTATTATCCACTACATATTATTGTTCTATTTCTATTAAGTTATTATTTATATTAGGAGATTATTATGCTAGAAAAGCTTACAAAGATTAGAAGAGATTTACATCGAATTCCTGAGTTATCTTTTGATTTGTATAAGACACATGATTATGTAATGAAACTTTTGGTTAACATGGGTTATGAAACTTATGTCACAGCACAAACAGGCATCATTGCGGTTAAACACGGAACAACCAATCAAATGATTGCTTTTCGATCGGATATGGATGCACTTCCAGTCACTGAGCAAACCGGTGTGGATTTTAAATCAAAACATGAAGGTAAAATGCATGCATGTGGCCATGATGGCCATATGGCAATGCTTTTAGGATTTGCAGATAAAATTAAAGATATTAAACTTGAGTCCCATGGAATTATGCTCATCTTTCAACCAGCTGAAGAGTTTCCAGGAGGCGCGAAAGTCATTATAGAAGAAGGCTTTCTAAAGCGATTTAACGTGATTAAAGCTTTTGGAATCCATCTATACCCAGAACTTGAAGAAATGAAATTTGGCTTTGTTCCTGGTGCAATGATGGCGAGAAATGGTGAATTTAATTTAACGTTGAAAGGACAAAGTTCACATGGTGCACAACCACATCACGGAAATGATGCTATTCTAGCTATTAGCCATTTAATTCATCAATATCACTCCATCATTAGTCGTAACATTAATCCTTTAGAACCTTGCGTATTGACTGTTGGTACAATTGAGGGAGGAGAAGCGCGTAATATCATCGCATCCACCGTAAAAATTAAAGGGACTGTACGTGCATTCAATGATCATGTATATGAATTCATTAAAAATAGAATGAAAGCAATTGAAATGGGAATTGAGCATTCATTTAATGTAAAAATCGAACAAGATTTTCAAGATTTTTATCCTGTGGTTTATAATGATTTAGAGATATTTCAACATGTGACTCAACAGTTTGAGGATTCTGAGTATCAAGTGATAGAAAAGATGACAGTTTCTGAGGATTTTAGTTTCTATCAACAAGTTGTGCCAGGTATGTTTATCATGCTGGGTACTAAGAATGTCGATAAGGATTATATTTATCCACTGCATCATTCAAAGTTTAATTTTGATGAAAAAGTATTATTAAAAGGTGTTGAATACTACGATCGAATTGCAAAATCATATCACTTATACGAATAAAAGGAGAAAGAATAATGGTAGGACATATCAAAAATTTAGATGCGATTAAAATGACGCATCCAGATATTAAAGAAGCTTCAATGAAGGTTTTAGTTTCACCCAATGAAGGTTGGGATGGTTATGTGATGAGATTGGTTGAGGTAGGTTCTTTTGGATATACTCCAAAGCACAGTCATCCATGGCCACACATTAATTATATTGTTGAAGGTGACGGTGAACTTATGATTAATGGTGAGATTCATCCAGTAACTCGTGGATCATACGCTTATGTCCCAGGAAATCAGATTCATCAATTCAGAAATGCTGGTAGTCAAATGTTTAAGTTTATTTGTATCGTTCCAGAAGAAGGGCATAAAATTTAATGTTTATCGAGGAGATAGAACAAAGACTTTCTGTCAGAACATATCAGAATAAATCACTTAATCATGATGATGAATTGAAGATTAATGACATCCTCGATCAAAATAAAAATTGCATTGGACCATTTGGATCTTTGATTCATCCTTTTTTTGTCGTAGAAAACACTGCTAAATCACAAGAAAAAATCGGGACATATGGATTCATAAAAAATGCCCCAGCTTTTTTTGGTGCTACAACAAAGAATTCAAAAAATGAACTGGTTGATTTTGGTTATATTTTTGAGAAGATAATATTAGAACTAACACAACATCATTTTGGTACAGTATGGCTTGGTGGAACGTTTCATCGTTCACAATTTAGTCACTTTATATCGAATGACTTATTTATACCAGCCATATCACCAGTCGGTTATGAAGATAGTAAATCCATGACTGAAAAAATCGTAAGAATCGCAGCAAAATCAGATCGAAGAAAAAAGATTAATGAGTTTGTTTTTATGAATCGGTTTTCGGATGCCTATCGTGAAAATAATCATCATTTAAGTCAAATTTTTAAATACGTTCAGCTTGCTCCTTCAGCATCGAATAAGCAACCATGGCGATTTTTAATTGAAGACAATCAAATCCATCTCTACTTAGAAAGAACACCCAAATATGCCGAAAAACTATCCTTTGATATCCAATATTTAGATATGGGTATTGCCATATACCATCTTGAATGTGGCATGATAGATCTAAAGATAGATTATGAAATTAAAGTTTTGAATAACCCTTATATTTATCATCCACTAGAGTACATCATTTCTTTTACATTACACGAAGGTTTTATTTCATAAAAAAATCATTAACATTTATAGAAAATTATGCTATAATGCTTCATGTTAGCAGGTGATTTTAGTGACTAAAGATGAAAGAAAACGACATTTAATTTTGCATGACCCTAATATTTATAAGGGTCTTTTTTTACTGAGTATTCCATTGATGCTCAATAATTTTATTAAAACTATTCATGATGTCATCGATATGTATTTTGTAAGTAAAATTCCAGGATTTTCAGCGGATGCTGTTAGTTCCATCTCTTTAACATTTCCAATTGTTTTTACGTTTATTTCATTAGGAATTGGTTTAAGCGCAGCAGGAACAGCTTTAATTAGTCAACAAGTTGGATCAAATCAAATTGAACAAGCAAGAAAATACGCGACAAATCTCGTCATTATTTCGTTAATTCTCGGCATCGCTTTGAATATCATATCTTTTTTCTCTGCAGAATGGATTATGGAATTGATGGGAACTGAAGGGTTCGTTCTCGAAAATAGTGTTAAATACTTAAGAATTCGTTCATTTGAACTCCCAGTTGTCTTTTTGTTTTTTGCGTTTACATCGATTCGCCAATCTTCAGGTGACACAGTAACACCCGTAATCTATGGAGTGATTACAGTGATTGTAAATATTATTTTATCGCCGATCTTAATATCAACAGCAAACCTTGGTGTTGCTGGTGCAGCCTATGCAACTTTAGTCGCCAATGTCATAATCATGCCATTTGGATTACTACAACTTTTTAAATCCAAAACTGGTGTTACAATCAATCATCGATATATGACTTTAGAAAAAGAAACGAGTCATAAAATTATTAATACGGCAATTCCTGCATCATTAGGACAATCATTTACATCGATTGGATTTGCGATTATGAATGGTATCATTGTTTCTTATGGTGTCCAAACAGTCGCTGCATTTAGTGTAGGAAATCGCGTAAGCAGTCTCATCTTGCATCCGGTTATGGCGATTGGTGCAGTGCTATCCGCATATTTAGGACAAAACATTGGCAATCGAAATGTTATAAGAGCTAGAGAAACATTTAAAAAAGCCATGATTTTATCAGCGGGAATTATGGCGATTGGTAGTATTATTTTCTTATTCATTCGTGAAGCTACAGTGAGCCCATTTATTGAAGATGATCCAGTCACGATGAGCCTTGCAGTAGAATATATGTTTTATCTCTTAATTGGACTTCCTTTGATGGGAATATTCCAAACATTTGTTGGAACATTTAATGGAACTGGAAACACCAAATATACTTTTATTTTCACGATTACAAGATTATGGATTTTAAGAATTCCACTCGTTTATTTTTTCAAATTATTCACAGATTTAGGTTCATCAGGTATATGGTACGCCATGCTGATTTCAAATATATTAATTATACCGGTCGGTATAATCATGTACAAAAAAGTTGACTATAAACCTAAAGTCAATGTCAATCCAGCTGAAGAGCTTGAATTATCAGTTGCTGAGGAAATTAATTCGATTGAATAAGAAATCTTTTGTTAAAGGATAAAGGAGTATCCATGAAACATCATATCCATTTAGCTGGAATAGCGTTTGCAACCATTTTTGGGTTTACATTTATGTTCTCTAAGGTTGCACTAGACTATGTGATTCCAATCGGATTAATCGCATACCGTTTTTTGATTGCTATCATTGTTTTGGAAATCTTAA
>DITP01000026.1 GCA_002422135.1 Acholeplasmataceae bacterium UBA6181 | reverse complement strand
CCAATTAGATTCTTTTTCTTTCGTTTCTAATTTGGCAAGTTCTTCATAAAGTTTCTTTTCTTGTGATGAAAGTGTCTTTGGAACCTTGATTTGAACAATCACTTGTTGATCGCCTTTCTTTTTAGTTCTTACATTGGCAATCCCTTTTTCTCGCATTCTTAAAATCGTTCCATGTTCAATACCTGCAGGTATCTTTAAATCAACATCACCATAAATCGTTGGGATTTCAATCGTAGCACCCAAGACAGCTTGTGTCATTGTAATTGGAGTTTCTAAGATGATATCATCACCTTGTCTTCCAAAGACTTTATGTGGTCTTACTCTAAAGTTTAAGTATAAATCACCTTGTTGACCGCCTTTTGTACCTCCGTTACCATACCCAGCAACTTTTAAAGACATATTGGTATCAACACCCGCTGGAATATTAACTTCAACGGTCTTAGTTTGTTTCACGCGACCTCGGCCATTACATGTTGTACAACGTTTCTTAATGATTTTACCAGCACCACCACATTTTGGACAAGTTTGTTGACTGCGCATTGTCCCAAACATAGTGCGTTGATCGATATTGATAAATCCATCACCATGACATCTGTCACAAGTCTCAATGTCTTTAGAGGACTCAGCGCCAGTGCCATGACATACATGACATTCATCATCAACTTCAACACTCATACTCTTTTTGGTTCCTAAAACAGCTTCCATAAAATCGATCGTGACTGATCGTTCTAAATCTTCGCCCCTTTGAGGACCATATTGAGATTGGGTTCGTGTTCTTCCACCACCAAAAAACTGGCTGAATATATCGGAAAATCCACCAAAATCTCCAAATCCAGAGAAACCACCTTGTCCATTACCACCAAACGGATTACCCGCGTGGCCATATTGGTCATAGGCTGCCCGCTTTTGTGTATCAGACAACGTATCGTAAGCTTCTTGGACTTCTTTAAATTTCGTTTCAGCGTGCTCTTCTTTTGAAACATCGGGATGATATTTTTTCGCTAATGTTCGATAAGCTTTTTTAATTTCATCTTCAGATGCTGATTTATTCACGCCTAAAACGTCATAATAATCTCTTTTATCTGCCATAACATCCACTCCATAGTCGATAAGGGGCGGTGCCCCTTATCTGTTTATTTTTCTTCAAATTCCGCATCCACGGTATTGTCATCACTTGGTTTACCATTTTGTGGATGTTCTTTCTCGTGGTTTTCTTGAGCTTTTTGGTAAGCTTTAACAGCGATATCTTGTGCATCTTTTTGTAATGCTTCTTTTAATGTTTTAATGCGGTCGATATCTGTGCCATTTAATGCTTCTTCAAGCTCTTTCATTTGACCTTGGAGTTTAGTCTTTGTTGCTTCATCAACTTCTTCTTTTAAATCGTCAATGGCTTTATTTGTTTGGAAAATAAGGCTAGAAGCTTCATTACGTAAATCAGCTTCTTCACGTTTTTTCTTATCAGCTTCAGCTTGTTCTTCAGCTTCTTTGACCATACGATCAATATCTTCTTTCGATAAAGCGCCATTACCGCTTATCGTAATCTTTTGTTCTTTATTTGTTCCTAAATCTTTTGCCTTAACGTTAACAATACCATTCGCATCAATATCAAATGTCACTTCGATTTGAGGGACACCACGTGGTGCTGCTGGAATATCACCTAATTGGAAACGTCCTAAGGTTTTATTATCTGCCGCCATCGATCTTTCACCTTGTAAAACATGAATATCAACCGCTGGTTGATTATCCGCTGCAGTAGAGAAAACTTGAGATTTTGATGTTGGAATCGTTGTGTTACGTTCAATAAGTTTTGTAAATACACCACCTAAAGTTTCGATACCTAACGATAGTGGAGTGACATCCAATAATAAGACATCTTTCACATCACCTGCTAAAACCCCACCTTGAATGGCTGCACCCATCGCAACCACTTCATCAGGGTTCACGCTCTTATTAGGTTCTTTATTTAATTCACGTTTGACCATATCTTGAACAGCTGGTGTACGAGTTGCTCCACCAACTAATAAAACTTGGTCAATATCTTTTTGAGTCATTTTTGCATCAGATAATGCACGTCTCACTGGACCTACACAACGTTCAACTAAGTCAGCAGTAAGTTCATTAAACTTCGCTCTTGTTAAATTCATTTCTAAGTGTAATGGACCAGCAACTCCCATCGTAATAAATGGTAGTGAAATTTGCGTTGTGGTCACACCTGATAAATCTTTTTTTGCTTTTTCAGCTGCATCTTTTAGACGTTGTTTAGCCATCTTGTCTAAAGATAGATCCACACCGTTTTCTTTTTTAAATTCTTTCACTAAATAATCAATGATGTGATCATCGAAATCATCACCACCAAGATGATTATCACCAGATGTAGAAATAACTTCAAATGTACCATCTGCTAATCTTAAGATTGAAACGTCAAATGTACCACCGCCAAGGTCGAACACTAAGACAGTTTGTTCTTTATCTGTTTTATCAATCCCATAAGCTAACGCTGCAGCTGTTGGTTCATTAATAATTCTTTTCACTTCTAAACCAGCAATTTTACCAGCATCTTTTGTTGCTTGACGTTGAGCGTCATTAAAATAAGCTGGAACAGTGATCACAGCTTGTGTCACAGTTGCTCCTAAGTAGTCTTCAGCTGTTTTCTTCAAATTTTGAAGAATCATTGCTGAAATTTCTTGAGGTGTATACTTTTTACCTTGAATATCTACACGATAATTCAAATCACCCATATGACGCTTAATCGAACTTACAGAATTAGGGTTGGTAATCATTTGACGTTTTGCAACGTCACCTACAGAAATTTCTTCACCTTTAAATGATACAACTGATGGTGTTGTACGACCACCTTCAGCATTTGGAATAACCTTTGCTTCTCCGCCTTCCATCACGGACACACATGAATTTGTTGTACCTAAGTCAATACCAATAATTTTATTTGTCTTCGCCATTATTCTCACTCCATTCGTTTATTTTGACCATGGCAGGTCTTAATAGTTGATCTTTATATAAATACCCTTTTTGAATCACTTCTATATTGATCCCATCGGGTTTATTCGCATCATGAGTCTTTTCAACAGCATAATGATATTTTGGATCAAAAGGCTTATTTAAAGCTTCAATTTCTTTTAATCCATCTTGATTAAGTACTTGATACATTGAATCATTAATCATCTTAAATCCGATTAAAAAGTTTTTTAGTAACTCATTGTCGGTTGGCATATTCACGACACGATCAAATTGGTCAAGTGGTCCCAAGAGGTCTCCAATTAACGTTTTTGATGCAAATTTGCGATCATTGATTCGTTCTTGATTCATCCTCTTTTTAAAATTATCAAGTTCAGCTGCGTTTCGCAATAACTTATCTTTTAAATCTTTAATTTCATTTTCTAGCTTTTCAAGTTGTTCTTTCGTTTTATTCTTTCTTTCTTTTTTATGATCTACTGTTTCAACGTGATCCGTCTCTAACACCACATCATCTTTTTTTAACTGATCTTCCATATTATCATCCTTTACTTTTTATAGAGCTTCCCTAAGTTGCTCGCAATATATTCCACAAGTGGTATAACCTTACTATATTCCATACGTGTAGGACCTAAAACTGCAATCGTTCCATGCTCTTGATCACTTATTCGATATGGCACAGAAATGACTGTGCAATTTTCCATTGGAATCAGTTTTAAATCACTACCAAATCGAATCGATAATCCTTCGTGATCACCAATCAATTTAACGAGTTCACGACGATCTAACATTTCAACAAAATTTTTAATGTGTCTGACATTATGAAATTCTGGTTGATCAAAGACATTCGTAACACCTGATAAATAGAAATTTTCTTCTGCAAACTTTTGGAATGCATGAATAAATGATTGCATGAGTTGAGCTTGATAATCCATAAATGATTTAATCTCATTTTTCGCAAATGATGCTCTTAGAATTTCACTTGCTTCTTCGATAAATCTTCCACGTAGTAAGTCATCTAGTGTTTTTATAACTTCCTTTAAATCGTTGATTTTCATACCATCAGGAATTGTGATATTTTGATGTTGTACATGCCCTTGATTTGTTACAATCAAAATCACGGCTTCTGATTCTGAAAAAGGAATGAAATCAATCTTTTGAATCGTTGACTGACTCGCAGATGGTCCAATGGCAAGTGTCGTGTAATTCGTTAAATTTGAAAGTAATGCAATCGCTTCTTGAATTGCTTGTTCTTTCGCCATGCTGTGTTTGAGGAACACTTCATCAATTAATGGGAAAGAATCAATAACATCTTCATCGCGTGTAACTAAATGTTCCACGTAATAGCGATATCCTTTTTCAGATGGTACTCGACCACTTGAGGTATGTGTCTTTTCTAAATAACCTAATTCTTCAAGTTGTGCCATATCATATCTTAAAGTTGCAGATGAAAATCTAAGATATGGCATTTGAGTGAGTGCTTTTGAACCTACAGGTTGTGCATCACGCACATATGCTTCGATAATCGCTTTAAGGATTAATTTCTGACGACTGGTTAACATCACTTCACCCCTTTTAGCACTCCTTTTGGTTTTGTGCCAACTCTATTGTATGATATTTTATTGGCACTGTCAAGAATAATGTGCTATTTTTCAAATGTAAAAAAAGACACAATTCGTGTCTTTATCTTGATTTTTGTTTTTTCCACTTCACATAAAATGAATTATTCTTTTGCTCATGTCGAATCGTAGTATAGTCATCATGTCCTGGATAAACTTTGAGAGGTGATGGTAATTCACATAATTTTAAAATACTTTTTCTAAGTTCTACAAGATTTCCCGAATAAAAATCATGTCTTCCAACCGATTCTTTAAATAAGGTATCACCTGTATAGAGTTGATCATTGTATAGAAAGCAAACCGAACCTTTCGTATGACCGGGTGTGTGAATTACTGTAATAAAATGATCAGCGAGTGGTATTTTATCGTTATCATTAATCGATACCAATTCTAAATCTTTTCTTTTATATGGATGTTTTTGAGGAGCATAACCATTATATTGATCTTCAAATAATAAATGTTGATCAGCTTGATGCACATAAATCTTTGTCTGAAAATCACCAATTAAATGGACGTGATCATGATGAGCATGCGTAATCAATATCCCCGAAAGTGTTCGGTGATCTAAAGCTTTATGGATGTCTTCAAGATCATGCGACGGATCAACAAGCATGCATTGATCAAATCTGCAAATTAAATAACTATGAGCAAATGTTTCATTTTCTTTAAATTGAATCATCTTATACCTCGATAGAAAAAAAACTATTCAAAGAATAGCTTATTTCTTTTCTCTGTGGATTGTGTATTTTCTCTCACGTGGGCAGTACTTTTTCGTTTCCATACGTTCTGGATGCGCTTTTTTGTTTTTATTTGTATGGTAGTTTTCTTCGCCGCACTCTGTACAAACCAATTTAACTAGATCTCTCATGATATCCCTCCAAACATACGTTAACATTATATCAAAACGATTTACCTTTTTCAATCATTTTAATGTTTATTTTTGGAAATAGACTTTATCTCTTATGAAAAGCTTTTTAACTACCAATTTAAGGCATTTTATCATATAATCAAAGAGGTGATGAAAATGCAAAGAGAAACTTGTCGCAAAGTCTTTATTAGAGACTTGCAATTTGGGGGAAACCAAAAAGTTTATATCCAAAGTATGACAAATACGTACACAAAAGATGTTGAAGCTACCGTCAATCAAATCTTAAAACTTGAAGAAGCCGGATGTGAAATCATTCGAGTTGCAGTCTTAGACATGGTCGATGCTAAAGCTTTAGGTGAAATTAAAAAACGAATTCACATCCCATTGGTTGCAGACATCCATTTTGATTATCGCTTAGCTTTAGAAGCCATCCATCAAGGTGTTGATAAAATTCGACTAAATCCAGGAAATATTCTAAAAAGAGAACATGTTGAACTTGTCGTGAATGCATGTAAAGAAAAAAAAATACCCATTCGGATTGGCGTTAACAGTGGTTCACTTCCAAATCGTATGGCTCCGACCCCAGAAAATATGGTAGAAACCGCAAGACAACATGTTGAAATACTAGAATCCATGGGTTTTTATGATATTCTTCTATCCTTAAAAGCCACGGATATGAACTTAATGATTGAAGCATATCGTTTAGCAGCTAAGACCTTCCCTTATCCCCTACACCTTGGAGTCACTGAAGCTGGCACAGCATTCAGTGGTGCCATTAAAAGCGCGATGGGAATAGGCATATTACTTGCTGAAGGCATTGGGTCAACCATTCGAGTATCCTTAACCGATAATCCAATCCTAGAAATTCAAGCTGCCAAAGAAATTCTAAAAAATCTCGGTTTAAAAGATAAAGTTCCTAATCTGATTTCTTGCCCTACATGTGGCCGAATTCAATATGATATGATCGATATAGCTAAGCGCATTGAAACTTACTTATTAACCGTAAATAAAACGATTAATGTAGCCATCATGGGTTGTGCTGTCAATGGCCCTGGAGAAGCGAAACATGCCGATATTGGGATTGCTGGTGGTAAGGGTGAAGCTATTTTATTTCGACATGGTGAAATCATCAAGAAAATCAAAGAATCAGAAGTTTATGATGTTCTAGTCGAAGAAATCAATAATTTTGAAGATAAAAAATAGTGGGAAAATTTTCCTACTATTTTTATTCAGCAAACAAGGTAATTTCATAATCACAAATATCTGCATAAAACTCTTTTTCGTGTGATACTAAGATTAATGTTCCTTGGTAATTAATTAATGCATCCTTTAATGCTTCTTTTGCTTGAATATCCAAGTGATTGGTAGGTTCATCTAAAATCAATACATTACCTTTTTCATGACGCAATAATGCTAATCTAACTTTTGTCTGTTCACCACCAGATAATGTTTTCATGTCGCGATTAGCAATCTCAAAACTAATCCCATGATTCCCTAACAAACTCATCACTTCTTTTTTAGTGAAATGTTGATATTTATGGTGAACTACTTGAAAAGGTGTTAATCCATCTCCAATAATTTCATCTTGAGCAAAATAAGCAATTTTCGCTGTGTCAATCCACTTATAGGTGCCACCTAAAGCTGGAATGATCCCCATAATTGTTTTAATAAAGGTTGATTTTCCGATACCATTTTTACCGGTAATTGCTACTTTATCTTGTTTTAGGATCGCCATTGATAATGGTTCTAGTAAGGACTCTGTATACCCAATATCGAGTTCATTTGTCGAAAGAACATCTTTTCCTGTTTGTCCAGCTAAAGGAAAGTAAAAATGATATGTTTTTGTCGTTTGAGGTTTTGTGATTCTCTCAATTTTTTCAAGCATTTTTCTTCTTGATTGTGCCCGTTTAGTCGTCGTAGCTCTCACTAAATTTTTCTGAATAAAATCTTCGGTCTTTTGAATGAATTTTTGTTGACTTACAAATGCTTTTTCTTGTTGCTCAATTCGCAATTCACGTTCTTTCAAATAAAATTGATAATTCCCTCGATAACGAGAAATAACACCATTTTCTAAAGCAAGTACTGTGGTTGCAATCTGATCTAAGAAATCTTCATGATGGGATACAACAATAAATGCTTTTTGGTAATTTTGCAAAAACTTTGATAGCCATTCAATATGTCGAACATCCAAAAAATTGGTTGGTTCGTCAAGGAGTAAAACATCCGCTTCTTCTAATAATAATTTGCCTAAAATAATCTTAGCTCGCATTCCACCTGATAAATGCTTAATTGGCATCTCTAAAACATCGAGCGTTAATCCTAATCCATGAATAATACTACCGATTTTGGATTTGATTTGATAAAAATCTTTTTCAATGAGCTCTTCACCTAAATCGGATGCCCATTTCAATAATTTATCATGATCTTTTTCATCAGCAGTAACAACTTTCTCATATAATTTTTCCATTTCATTTTCTTTGTCAAATAAGAATTGAAATGCATCATAAAGATATGTCTTAACAAGCATGGTTGGATCTAATTTTGCATATTGATCCATGTAACCAATTTTTTTGGTTGGCATCCACTTAATCGTTCCTTGATCAGGAGATAAAGAACGATCTAAAAGTTTTAATAATGTCGACTTTCCTGTACCATTAGGGCCGACTAAAACAGCATGTTCACCTTCAAAAAGGCGCATGGATGCGCCTTGATATAAATTTTCTCCACTATAACTAAAACTTAAATTTTCAACATCTAAAATACTCATCGAGGAAGATCTATCCTTTCAATTTCTAATGTCTCTGTATCCGGTGCCCAATCTTCATTGAAATCATATTCTCCAACTATTTTTTCAACCGTTTGACGCATATATTTTGCTTGACATGACGCTAAAATTACATGGTTTTCATCCATGATGTAACCTTCACCATCAAATATTTTTTGGTTTGAATTTATCCAACCAACAACATATAACGTCTGATTGAGTGGCACTGGCTTGTGATATTTCACATGCAAATCAATCGTGACAGCCCATGCATGTGGTTCGTTAATTTGAAGAGCTCGACCAACGGCTTCATCTAAAAGAGCTGCGATAATTCCGCCATGCATACGACTTGGAAAACTTTGGTGAATATCTTGTCCTTCGAAAACACCTAATACTCGTTGTTTTTCTAACACATAATATTTCGTCTTTAATCCGCTATCATTATCTACCCCACAAACAAAGCACATCTTTGCGAGATATTGTTTACGTAAAACTTTATATTCCATTTTTCATATCCTCTAAATATTCTTCAAGCTCAACCCATAGAATCAGTTGATAATCATAAATTTGATCATGATGTTTTATAAAAACCATTTCATTTTCATTAATATAGCGTTTAATTCGTGAAATCGATGGATATATGATAATCCATTTATAATTTTGACTTTTTAAAAACTCAGTTTGATCAATTAACATCGCTTTGTTTGCACGAAATATTTCCCACATGACACGGCTATTTATGACTAATTCTTCAACTGATTTTAGCGTAAAAAATAAAACTTCAATTTGTTGATTTTGAAAATTAAATAATGTTTTCCCGGAGTCTATATCCATATTGCCATATCGAGATAATAGATCGAGCATATCATTTTTAATCTTGTCCAAACGTTTTTTTTCAAAAACCGATAACACAAAAAATCCGATGATAACAAACCCGACGACTCCAAATGTTACATAATAAATCATACAATCTCTTCCTTTATAACTTTTAGAAGGGTATTCCCTTTAAATTCACATTTAAAACGATAATTAACTTTTTCATCAATTAAGACTTTTAAAAAATGAGGAATATTATGGGCAACACCCAAATTATCAAAATCACAGACCCAATCGATGTCTTTCCAATCTAAAATTCCTTCATCAGTCGCTTTTGGTGTTATATAATTAAAATTTTCAGGTAAATGAATCAAAAAAAGATATAAACCTTGTCCCATGGCATCAAAAACATCCCATGTAACTTCGCCTTTTGGCTCAATTTGACTAAATTCAAAATCTAAATTGGTTTCTTCTTTTAATTCTCTGATAAGTGATTCTATTGGAGTTTCTTTAGCTTTTATTTTTCCGCCAAGTCCATTCCAACAGCCTTTCCAAGGTTGTTTTTCCCGATTGATTAGTAAAACTCTAGATCCACTGATGATAAATCCTAATGTGTATTTATACATCGCTTGAGACCGACATCATTTTATTATGATGAGAAAGTGCTTGTTTAACACAAGTGATAATTAAAGCTAAAATTCCCATCATGAAAGCCATGACTGAAATGGTAATAATTAAACTTCCTGTTTCTTGTATGTTGGGATTCATAAAGGGATATGGATACCAATTAGTAAAAAATCCTTGAATGAAAAAAATGATAAAATAAATCGTCGGATAAATCATAAGTATCCAAAACTTTTTAACTTCAATCCCTTTTTTTAAAACAACAAAGTAAAATATGATATATAGGATTGGCACAAAAGTATGTTGAAGTTCAACCAAAAAAGAACCGCTAAATTCATTGAGTAATGTATGAAATACAACACCTGTCACAATGATATTAAATAGTGCAATCGTACTCAATAGTTTGAAAAATGGTTTATTTTCTTTCATGGTGTAATAGAAAATAGCGACCAGCATGACTAAAAAATTACTTTGAATCGTAAAATATCTAAAGATCCAAATTTTCATATCAATGATGGACCAAATAACCGTCCAACTTGAGAGTAAAAATGTAAGTAACCATATAAGATTGGATATTGAGCCGCGTTCTTTTTCCAGCATCATTTTATTCATGTAAGATTTAAACTGTATT
>DITP01000049.1 GCA_002422135.1 Acholeplasmataceae bacterium UBA6181 | reverse complement strand
TCTCCAAAAACATCCACTATATGCATTGTTTTTTTAGCGATGTAATCAATTATTCCTTTGATTAATTCTAAAGTAGGATTCTTCCCTTTTTTATCAGCGTATTCAACTTTTTTTATATAAAAATTACCACTAGATTGGGTTTCATCTATTGTGTACTTTAAGCACACTCCTTTAGCATCATCAGCATACAACCTATACATAGTTAAGTCATCGTAAACATCTAAAGTAGAGCATGATAAAATGAATCTATTGTTGTAATCAGACCTTGATGGTGGTGTAAAACTACCCCCATATATGTATTTGTCTGTGAAATCAATTTCTTCTAAATCATTCATACCGGCAATTCCGGACATTCGTTGATTTTCTTTGGTAATAGTGTTGAAAATTGAGTTTATACTTGTATATCTACAAACGGACTTTTCATACGTATTAAGAATTCGATCAAAAAATAGGTCAATTTCATCACTTTTGAAAACGAATCTTAGAGTCCCATAATCAAACTGAAGCTTTTCGTTTGTAAAGGGGAAAATCATCTTTTTTTGCGAAAAATAGTTTGATAACTCTACGAATATATTGTGTTTTATCGATTCGATGTTTTTTTCTATATCAAACTGAATTCCATTTACAATGATTTTTTCTAGTTTGCTAATATCTAGCTCTTCTTCAACTTTACCCTTTATTAGTACAAATTTATTCTCGGACAACACAATAATTGGTATGTTTGAATCACGATTAGATAAGTTATGCTTTAGTGCCGTCTTAATTCGAGATCGAATTACAATATAAAATAGTGTATGATTTTTGTGGAGGATTGTTCCGTCGAACTGATAGTAAAAATAATCTTTGCTCAATGTCTCTTCAATTAAATCTAATGTTGTTAAAAATTTTCTATTAATTGTATTAATTAGAGCTCTCAATCTGTTAAATATAAACTCTTCATAGTCGTTTCTATTTTCCATATATTCCCCTATATACTATCTTTTTTTTCATGTTATGTTCAATATCCCAAGCCTACCCTAATGTGCATAAAGCTGTTAAATATAATAGTTCGTAATCACATCACCCTATGTACCATTTTTACATATAATTGAAGATTGCGTGATTCATTCAATAATTCACTATACTTTTATACATTAGAAAATACTCATTTTATCGCTTAAATAGGCTTTTTTCCCTGTTTTTTGCACATCATCAAACGTCACTTTGGTGCCTATATTAAAACATGAACTAATTTATATTGATATAAAAAGTAGTTTTGTAATAGTCGATTTGCAATTTCTTATTTTTATTGTATACCTATAATTTTGATTAAAACAGGGCGTATATGTCCTATTCGCATTTTATTTGTGAAAATTTAAACACTGTTGATAAATAAACACAGTATTGTTATCATAAATATAATATTCTTCAGGATCTCTGTTAATAAATTAGACACAAAGAGTATGACTCCTTATATAATGTCTTCATCTTGATAATGAATCCCAAATGAAACAACACAACTACTTGACATGAAGTTTGAACCTCCATAAGCTGGATCATCTATGACTGTGAACACGAACTCTCCTTGTATAATGCCAATATCCGCACGTTCAACCAAATCAGGATCTTGTTCTTCCAGCCAAATAATCAACCTAAAGGATTTTATACTCCCAGGCTCAAGATCTTCAATTGTATCTCTAAAAACGAATGGACTAGATTCAAAGTTAATCCCTATAGGCATCTGATCATAAAGTGGCAAGTTGTTATCAAGATCTAGTTGATCTTCTTTTTGATACATCTTGTAGTTTGTATCATCTTCAATAATCAAGATCCTTATGGAATCACTCATCCAATCCATGAGTTCACTAAGTCTTATATTATACGTAATGGACTTGGTCACACTTCCTGTGTTTTTAATGTAAAAACTATATGCCAGATATTGATGGTCTATATCAATATATTGTCCTTCGCTTCCTATGATTTCATCCAGCTCTAAAGAACTATATGTCATTCCAACCGCGTCTACAGATGAACTAACTTCTAATCTCGATGAGGACATCTCAAAATCTAACTCTTCTGCAATCTCAATACTACCTATTTCGTACCTATTTTGATCATTGTACCAAACATAGTCTACATAGAGGATGGTACCTATGGTTGCTAAAAATCCGATGATGATCACTCCAAGAATAATCTTTTTTCTAAAGTATGCATTGACTCTTATTCGAATCCCCATATGATCCCCCATATCTATTTCAATAGCTTAAATAAGATCTTCGTTCACCATTCTTATTTATGCTACTTCTTCACCCAAAAATGTGATTCCCAATAATAACTGAATCCAAGCTTCTGATAAAACACTTGTCTCGACCCTACGGTTGCTACTTTAGCACCATGATCTCTTGCTCTTCTCAAGGCTTCATAGATTGCTGCTTTACCAAATCCCTGTTTCCTATATTCAGGAACTGTTGCTACCGGTTCCAATAACACTCCTACATCTCCATCACGATACCAAGTACCACAATAAGAGACAAACGAACCATCAGGAGCTTTCACCGCGATACTTCTACTTAAGTCAATACCTGGAGCACTTAAACTGATTCTTCGATTGTTCAACTCTTCTTCAGTGATCAGATAGGGCAGTTCATGATTAAATCCTTCATAAAGACATTTTCCATACTTAGCAACATCAAATTCATCTTTCATGCTTACTATCTTGAATCCATCCTTCAGCACATAACTCAAATCTCTATCTAAATCCATTTTGTATGTATATTCCGCATCAGCTGATGGAATCAGCTGATGGAGGCTTGCTATTCTTTTCATCTCTTCATCATCATCCGGTATCAATATTCTTAAAGTCCCTATCTCATCAAATGTCTTAATTGCGTGCTCAATCATTTCTTCCTTTAAATATTCATATCCTTCTTGAATCACGTAATAGACCTCACCAAAATTAGACTCATAAGTCATCAATGCGACTATCTGATCCAAGTCCTTATAATAAGTGATTTTTTGCATGAACTTACTGTCCAGATAAGGAAGGGAGAACATCCAAGCCCATCTACCCCAATGATAATCAAGTTTCTTTAATGTATCCTTTTCAAGGTTCATTAAAAAATCTCTGATCTCTATAAATGTCTTAGAGAAATCTCCATATCCCTTTGAATCTAAAAGTTGAAATCTTTGAATACCTTTATTCATAACGTTCTCCCCTTAACGCGCTTATGTTGGCTTCATTATATCATACAAGTTTTTCATACTTTATTTCGTATCTCTATTCAATGCTTAATTGATGGGCTTTTCCTGATCTTTTAATAATTCCCTAAGTTCTATTGGAGTGAATCCGTTATTTTCATACACTCTGGTTTGATTATGCATGTTGATAACAAGTCCTGCAAAAAGATTGACTTGGACTTCATCTTTGAACTCATAACCTCTTTGTCTGATATACTTCATGTAATCAGACATGCGGTTTCCCAAAACGATTTGATCGTGAATTTCTAAGACATCATATTTGATATCATCTGGTTTCTCATTCACAACAAGTTTATTTGTGATAATGAATTTTTCTAAGTCTATAAGAGGTTTCATGGGTTCTATGTAATCTACATCTTCATACTTAAGAAACTCTTCTTTCGCTGGCAAATAACGTGGTTTAAAGGATTGGATGACAGAAAGATCTTTCGCTACTTTAAAGTCTTTATTGTCTTCAAGTAAGAACTCTCCGTTTGAAATCAGGTTTTGTCTGAACGATAGATCAATTTCATCTATACTTGAAAGCAGTTCAAGAACAGGAATGACGTCTTCCTTAGTTAACGTTTCATTTTCATAATGATTAAATACCGATATAAAATCATCGAGTTTGATGACTCCATATAAATTGATTGCTGAAAAGGCATACTTTTTAATTAAGATGGGTCTGGATTGATTTGTTTTGGTTGTCTTATTTGCCATTGCTCATTCCTCTTTACGATTCATAATGATTTATGAATTCAGATTTAAAACTGATTCTAATACTATTCTACAATATTTTAAACAATTTTTATCACAGATCCATGAACATGACATCAGGATGATCTGCTCTCATGGATACCATCATTTGATACTGTGTACTCTAATATAATTCTTAAATGCATAAAACATCAAAGCCCATTTGCCGACAAATGGGCTTTGATGATGAGTGATTGAGATATGATATATAAGATAAGATTATTAAAGATGGAAAATCCAACATCTCAATTATTTTATCGTTTGGATCACGCACCAAACAAACACGATCACCATCAGAAGGTGATCACCACTTCAGTTCCTTTTCCCACTTCGCTATAAATATCGATATGCGCATTCAATCTGTTCATCATCTCCATAATGATTTGATAGCCGATGCCGCTTCCTTTTTCGTTCAACGCTTTCGCTTCTTCCGACCTGAACGGACCCTTTGAAATGTTTTCAATCGTCTGAGCAGTCATGCCTATACCTTCATCTCGAATGATCAACTGCCCAAGTTTACTTATCGTTTTGATCACAACTTTCGTTTTTGGTTTCGAATAGTAAAACGCATTGAATGTCAAATGCTCGATCAACCTTTCTAAATCGGTGTCAGATATCATGATAAGCATCGTTTCTAACTCGGTTTTCATCTCTATATTTTTTGTTTCAAATATTTCATGATATCTTTTTACATAGTCTTCAATGTATAAAGATATATCTTGTTGATAGGGGAGTTCACTATAATTGGCTTCAATAAATTTCGGTACGATTCTTTCAATCTTTTTGGCTTCCTCATGCAAGTCAGCCAATATTTCATCATTGAACTCCAATTTTTTATTTGCTAAAGATTCAGTATAGATTTGGATCACCGATAATGGTGTTTTGATATCATGCGCCAAGCTCTTGATATGTGCTTCATAAATACTTTTTTGTTTCATCTTTTGGGCATTGCTTGTTTGAAGCTTTTTACGCAAGTGATCCATTTCGATATAATTGATCATTTCTTCCGGATTTTCTATATTGTTTAAATCGGTATCTATTCTATTACTTTCTTTGTTTAAATAGTTGAACAGGATAAACATGCCAATTAAAAATAACGAAATTGAAATGAGATTTAAGCCAATAAATCCATATGTGATTTCACTATTCAATCTCGAAGACTCAAAACTGACAGCCATATACCCAACAGGTACTTCATTATAATACACAATCTGTTTATTCTTAAGAATGCTATCTATATCATTGGTGAAAATGGTTTGTTGATCCATATCCGTGAACAAAATAAGCACTTGATTGGTATGCGTGTAATGTTCCAAATAGATTTCCAAGGTATCATAATTTTCTTCAGTGGCTAAATGTGCAGACATCGTATATAAAGCATCATACTGACGATCGATTTCATTTTGGTACTGAATCGTTGAAAATACATAAAATGCCATGTTCAATATGAAAATCATGGAAATAAAAATGAATAAAATATATTTAAATAGCTGAAACTTCAATAATCGCTTGATACTACGCATCTTTCACACCTGCAAACTGATACCCTATTCCATAATGTGTTTTGATGAATGATAGATCTCTATTTGGGTCATCAATCTTCTTTCGTATGTTTTTGATGAAGACATCAATGACACGGTCATAGGCTTCACTGTCTTGAAAGCATTGAGCAATGATCATGTCTCTGGTATAAACGATATTGGGATTTGATATAAGCAGCCAAAGGACATCATATTCATACTTTGTTAAAGGGATGAATTCATTTTTGATATAGACTTCTCTGCTTAAAGGAACAATTTTTAAGTATTGGTTATTGAATGTGATCAAGGTTGGGAGGTTGACTACCAATCTTTTTTGTATATTCTTGAGCTTGGCCATCACTTCTTCAATCGAAAATGGTTTTGAAATATAATCATCTGCACCAATCGAAATCACATCGATTCTATCTTTCACATCCACCTTGGCAGATAAAACAATGATATAAACATCACTGACTTGTCTGATATATTTAATTAACGTTTCGCCTTGCATATTGGGTAACATCAAATCGAGCAAGATCACATCGATTTTTTCTTTATTGATGATCTCCATTGCTGATTCCGCATCAAAGACTTGATAGGTCTTATGTCCATCTTGCCTAGAGAACACGCCCAATAGCTCGTTGATCTTCTTATAGTCTTCTACAATCAAAATATTCATGAACATCACATCCTCACCTTATTATAATCCATAAAAGCTAAAAAGGGCGAACCTGGGGTTTGCCCTTTGGGATAATCATCTATTCATCCAATGAATTGAGACTCAATATATATTCGATCATCTCAACTTTCAAATCTGATATTTCCTGTATGATTTCTTCAATAGTGAGATCTGTCATATTGATTCCAATCATCAATTCTGCAAACTTTAGATCAATGTCGCTTCGAACAGATCCATAACTGTGAAGGTAATACCATTCATAGCTATAGATATTACTAGTATAGCCGCATCCACTATAACTACCTCTTCTGCCGCCCATCATTCGCCCACCCATCATGCCATAGTTGTAACTCAAATCTTCAAAAACGATGTCATCAAGGATTGTTTCTTTGATTTGTTCGATTGCAATGACAGCTTCTTCTATGGTTTTTGAGCTTATGTTGCTATTTTTTAGTTCAGTCGCGAATAATGTATCTAAATACTCACGATCTGTAGCTGATACATGCATGTATAGTCTTTCATAAACATTATCAAGATAGATCTGACTATCATATCTCATCATGTTGTTCTGTGGGTATGAAATACTTTGTTCCTGATCTTCAAGACCTTGAATCGATGCTGCATTGGTAACATTCAAAAATGTTACTCCTGCAGCAAGCAAAACCAATAAGAAAATGGTGATGACGATACTTTTTTTCATTTAGTTACACCCCTTAAATTTTTCGATCAGCTTTTCATACTCTTCGATGGTTATTTCGCCTCTTGCTAATCTATTCTTTAAAGTTTCTATGGCATCGCTATGTCTGCATGCTTCTCTATGACCATAACCTTTAAATATGAAATATAAGACGGCAATCCAAAAGATTCCCATGCCTAACATGCCAAAAGGCATTCCCCAACCACCGATCATATGACCATAATATGGATAATCCGTATCAGGCCATGTGCGTGGTCCAAAATACCACATTGCCAAGCCCATTAAAACAAATATGCTCAATATAACAATCAGAATAATACCTGTATTTTTTTTCATTTCATTCACCTCTGCTTTTATATTAACAAACAATTGTGAATAGAA
>DITP01000028.1 GCA_002422135.1 Acholeplasmataceae bacterium UBA6181 | reverse complement strand
GATATAAATTGGATTCGTGATATAATAGATCTAGAGGTGA
Organism: Acholeplasmataceae bacterium UBA6181; assembly: GCA_002422135.1. Taxonomy (GTDB): domain Bacteria; phylum Bacillota_I; class Bacilli_A; order Acholeplasmatales; family Acholeplasmataceae; genus UBA6181. The sequence goes on along the minus strand of DITP01000028.1, from coordinate 18,877 downwards.
TTTGAATATGACTCCTGTTAATTATCGCAGAAGACTGATCGAACATGATATCGAAAATAAAATGAGATATAGTGGTGGTGTTGTTATTGAGGGTCCTAAATGGGCTGGTAAATCTACGACAGCAGCTTTGTTTTCAAAAACAATCATTAAATTGCAAAACCCAATTGTAAAAAAACAGTATCAAACATTAGCAACTATTTCAAAAGATGAGTTATTGGCAGGTGAAAAGCCAATTCTTTTTGACGAATGGCAAGAAGTTCCAGAACTATGGGATTTTATCAGATTAGACATTGATGAGAATAAATATAAAGGCGCATATATTTTAACAGGTTCAACCAAAAAACAAAATTTGCCTGTTTCACACACAGGAACTGGTAGAATAAACTCGATATATATGAGACCCATGAGTCTTTTTGAAAGTGGAGACTCAACAGGCAGTGTTTCACTTAGTGCTTTATTCAAGGGAGAGAAACTAAAACCAGTAAAATCTAATATATCAATCAATGAGATTGCCCAACTTATATGTCGAGGAGGCTGGCCAGAAAGTGTTGATTTAGCGGTTACAGACCAATTGCTTGTAGCTAGAGATTTACTAGAAAGCATTATAAAAAATGATGTTCATGAAGTTGATGGTATAAAAAAAGACAAAGAAAAAATGAGGAAATTGATAAGAAGTTATGCTAGAAATATATCAACCTTGGCCACAAGCAAAACCATTTATCAGGATCAAAATAACGAAGGGCTGTTGCTAGATTACAAAACATTTGACTCTTATGTTAATGCATTACAAAGATTATTTATCATAGAAAATGTTAAAGCATGGTCTCCACAAATTAGAAGTTCATCTACGATTAGAACATCAGATAAAAAACAGTTTGTTGATCCATCAATTGCTGTTGCAGCATTAGGTTTATCCATTGAAAAATTAAAAAATGATTTCAATACATTCGGATTTTTCTTTGAATCTATATGCACAAGAGATATAAAAATTTATGCTCAATCACTTAATGGTGAGGTATATCATTATCTTGACTCCTCGGGTTTAGAAATTGATCTGATTATAGAATTAAATGATGGTAAATGGGCTGCAATCGAGGTGAAAATGGGCGAAAATGAGGTTGATAAAGCTGCAGAAAACCTCAAAAAACTTGCGAATTTACACAAGATTCTTAAACCCTCATTTTTGATGATTTTAACAAATACCCAATTAGGGTATCAACGACAAGACGGCATATATGTTATACCAATAGGTTGTCTTAAGCCATAATTTTCAAAATGACTAGTATCTTTTGCCTTCCATCAATAATTGGAATTTTTATAAGAAATGTTTGGATTAAAGAAGAGCAAATTACTATTAGAAGATTGTTTGATTCACGAAAATCAAATTGATTAATAAACAAGATTAATTAGGAGTAATTCAATGATGAAAATAGGTTATGGTGTATTTGGTAAAGCATATGAGTATATGTTTAAAAATGATTTACATGATAAGAATTCAATCGATCACACGTTATTAAAAAATATGATTTTGTTGGATGAAAATTCAAAATCAACTCTTTACAAAGAACCACATTCAATATCGAACGATATACGTAAACACGAACTATATGAACTTGCTCAGAAACATAAAGGCAAAAGTCTTCTAGAATCCATCAATAACACCTTTGATTTTGTAAATGAAGTCGTTAATAAGTTTGACACGCCATTTGAGAAAATGATTTTTGGTGGTACTGAAATGGAAATCATTAACAGAGGTAGTGATTGGTGTACCGATATTTCAAGAGTAGGAGCATCACTTTTACAATGTTTAGGTATACCAACTAGAATCGTCATTTTAGTTAACTCACATAAAGCATACCACGGACATCAGGTAGTAGAAGCTTATGTTGATGGGACATATGTGATGTGTGACTTTTTATATAGTGTCATTGGTAAATTAGACCAATATTATTCGGTCTATGATTTGCTTAAAAAGCCTAATTTGGTTCGAAAAACATACCAAACTAAAATAGAAGATACAAAGCAATTGGATTACATTTTAGGTCTATATAATTTAGCAGCGATTTCTGAGTACGATATTTGCAAAGAACATAACTACTATATTTCTAAACCAAATGAATATTATCTCAAAATGATGAATCTCAATCAAGATGGTAATTGGCAAATGAATGAAAATGAGTAACAATGATTGCTCATTTTATAGCTGAAATATGTTTCTTTGGTATTCTTAAACAATGTCAACCATGTATGGGGAAACATATTATAGTCGATTTTGATGTTTCTTTGATACACATAAGTTCAAATTTACAAGCAATTCGGTTGCATCAACTCACATTGAAAGTATCGTATTGCTTTCACCTAAACGTGACTAAAAAATGGTTTAAATTATCCGCATCGTGTTAAATTGACTAAATATTAGTTTAATCGAAAGAAATTTGAGGTGCCAAAATGTTGTTGATTAAAGAAATTATGCACAAACAAAACATAAATATTCAAGGAAAATCGATTGAAAGAGAAGCCGTAAGAGGGGTTATACTTAAACATCATGAGTTGCTTATGATACATTCTACAATGAATGGAGATTATAAATTTCCTGGTGGGGGCATCAATTTTGGTGAAACTCATGAAGATGCACTTATTCGAGAAATTAGTGAAGAATGTGGCGCAGTCGTTACGAAAATCGATGATGAACTTGGAAAAGTTATTGAATATGATATTCCACTTGAAGATGACTATGATGTGTTCAAAATGACTTCATTTTACTATTTATGTCAAGTCGATTCTAACTTTGGCAATCAATTACTTGATTTATATGAAAAAGAACTAGGTTTTAAACCAGTTTGGATTAATATTGATGATGCGATTTCGGCAAATTTTAAATTAATCAATTCCAATCATTATCCCCGCTGGACAAAAAGAGAGCTAGTCGTATTAAATTACATAAAAGATAAACTTAAATGGTAGAAAATTTCAATCAATTCATGTCATGTCATCTATAAATTGAAGGGATGTAGAATTTAATGTCAAAACTTATCATCATTACGGGGTTTTTGGCAACGCTAAAAACGACCATATCTTTAAGGCTAAGTAAGGATCTAGGAATACCTTGTTTTAATAAAGATTCAATCAAAGAAATTCTTGGAGAAAACATTGGTTTTACAAATCGAGAAGAAAATTTTAAACTATCTTTTGCAACTTTTCAACTTATGAAGTTCATGGTGATGAAAAACATGGATTTAAATATTGATACGATTATTGAAAGCAACTTTAAACCTTCTGAAATGAAGGAATTAGAAAACGCATGTCATCATCAGAATATTCAAATTTTAACGGTTTTTCTTTTTGGTGATGTCGATGTTTTGTATCAACGCTATATAGATAGACAACCCAATCGTCATCCCGTTCATACTTCAACAGGACTCATATCTTATGAGATATTCGAACAGTCAATGAATCAATATCAAAAAGAAGACGGTATAGGACAGGTTGTCAGTTTTGATACGACTGAGTTTAATGAGGATATCTATCATGAGATTCTTCAAAGAGTTGAAGATTTTTCTAAAGGCTATGCATAAAGACTAGTCTATTTAATAAATAATCAATTCATAATGAAATCATAAAAGTCATCTCATCTTTATATAAGATTCTAGATGGCTTTTTTCTATATGATAGAAATTTGTTCAAATTTACATCTGTTTTTATATCATCTTTATATTTTTTTAACATGATTCATGAAACCTTGAATACTATCTTTATAGTGCAATTAGTAAAATAAATGTGTTAAAGGAGGATTTAACATGGAAGAATTAATTGGACAAAAAGTCAAAATTACACTTAATGCGTCATCAGGATTTATAACATATGTAGGAAAAATTATTCGGTCACTCGAACAGTTTCTTTTGATTGATACTACAATAGGACCTATTTACATTAGTTATGCAGCAGTCAAAACAATTCAAGTATTAGGTGATCATCATGAAGAAAAATAAAAGTGTGGTCATTGGTTCTGGTCGCTTAGGTGCTAGTATTGCAGCTATGCTATCTGATTTAGGCAATGATGTGGTCATCATTGATAAGGATGACACGTCATTTAGAAAACTCGCTGATACATTTAGTGGTTATGATGTCATTGGGGATGCGACTGATTTATCAATATTAGAAAATGAAGCATTAATAAGAGAAGCAAAAGAAGTGATTATCACGACAGACAGTGATAATGTGAATCTTTTTATTGCCCATCTTTGCTTCAATATTATTGACGTTCCAAACATTTATGTCAGATTTTCTGATACTGATAAAGGGAAGCTCATTGAAAATACAACGATTAAAGCGATTTATCCGTTTATTTTATCAATTGATGAATTTATGAATATGCGTGAGGTGAGTCATCATGAAAATAGTCATCGCTAATGGTACCCATGAAGCAGATTTTATAATCAAGAAATTCAAGAAAGAAAAGCACCAAATGATTGTTATAAATAATGATAAGGATTTTGGTAGTTATATTAGCAGTTCAAACCGAATACCTGTGATTTTTGGTGACCCAACTAAAGCATACGTGTTAGAAGATGCTAATGCATTTAATGCCGATGTATTTATTGCTTTATCAACAAATGATATAGACAACTATGTTGCCTGCATGACAGCGAAAAAGTTATTCAATATTCCTCGCGTTGTTAGCATTGTTCGAAACCCTAAACGTGTTGATCTTTTTAAAACCTTAGGGATTGATAGCGTGATATGTTCCACTTATTTATTAGGTGAAAGTATTACTTCAGAATCTATCATTGAAGATTTTATAAAGACGATATCCATAGAAAATGAAAAAATAGTGATTGTAGAATTAATTATTGATAGCGAATGCCTTTTAGTGAATCAAAAAATCAAAGACGCAAATATCCCATATTTCTTAAATATTAGTTGTATTTATCGAGATCCGGATGTCATCATCGCAAATGGTGATACTGTGATATTACCAGATGATAAACTAGTGATTGCGACTACACCCGAACACCATCAGGAGTCCATTGATTTCATACAAAGAAAAGAGATGCCAAATGGAACCTAAGAAAACAATATCAGGATATCCTTTAATTTTAGGGTATCTTGGTTATTTCATCATGATGATTGGATTGATTAATCTTCTGCCTTTATTAACTATTTTGTTTTATCCAGAAGATGCATCTGAATCTAAGTATTTCATCGTACCAGGTGTGGTTGCTATTATCGTTGGTTACCTTTTATCTCTCATTTTAAGAGGAAAAGGAACATCTAAACTTGAAAGACATCAAGATATTTTATTGATATTTTTAATATGGGTTTTTGCAATTATTATATCAGCTTTCCCGTTTATTCTTAGTGGTAATTATAATTTTACACAAGCTATTTTTGAATCAACAAGTGGTTATTCAACAACAGGTTTATCTGTAGTTGACGTAGCAGTCACATCAAAAACATTTTTGTTATTTCGAAGTTTATTACAATTTTTTGGTGGTGTAGGGTTAGTTTTAGTGTTAACTTCTGCAATTTCAGACAAATACGGGATGAAATTATATTTTGCAGAAGGACATAATGATAAACTATTGCCAAACTTAGCTAAATCAGCACGTTTAATCCTTTCAATTTATATTTTTTATATCATCATTGGATCGATGATGTATACACTTTTTGGGATGTCAGTTTTTGATTCTATTAATCATTCAATAGCAAGTTTATCAACAGGTGGTTTTTCAACAAAAACCGCTTCAATTGGTTATTATGACAGTTTTCCGATTGAAATTATTACGATGGTTTTAATGCTATTAGGAAGCACAAATTTAATTATTCATCTGCAAATTTTTAAAGCGAAATATAAGAAGGCATTTCACCATAACGAAATGAAACTTTTGATGATTGTTACCCTCATATTTTTACCAATCATGACACTATCTTATATGCAAAATAGTGATAGTGCTTTATTCGATAGTTTCAGAGTGGGGCTATTTCAGTTTGTAAGCGCGATTACTACTACAGGATTTCAAACCGTTGAACAGTTCACAACATTACCACATATATTGAATTATAGTGTTATAATACTAATGATTATAGGTGGTGGAATTGGATCGACTTCTGGTGGGATTAAACAATACCGAATCACATTATTGCTCAAGAGTCTATTCTGGAATATCCGGGATAAAATGTCACATGAACGAACGATTCATACCAATTATATTCAAAAATTTGGTAAGGATTTTGAAGTATTAGATGAAGATATTAACAATAACAATTCATTTATTGCACTTTATTTTATAGTGCTTGTCATTGGGACTGTTATATTTTCAATGTATGGGTACACTCTAGAAGAATCATTTTTTGAGTTTTCCTCTGCACTTGGAACAGTCGGATTATCGATTGGTATAATATCCTATCATACAGAACCCGTATTACTCTGGGTTACAACGTTTGGAATGTTTTTAGGTCGACTTGAATTTTATGTAATTCTTATCGCAATTTCTAGACTAGTAATCGATTTGTCAAAAAAGAAGGTACACAATGTTAAAAAAAGAGTTGCATAAATATTTATTTTTGATTGCTGTTTTAGTCTTATCAACATTATTATCATTTGCATTTGAGCAATTTGAGCTGAGAAGAGAAAATATTTTACTCATTTATGTTGCATCAATTATGCTCATCATTGTCGAGACAAGAAAAGTAATTTTCGGTGTCATCTCAACGTTTTTTTTGGTTTTTATTTTTAATTTCTTTTTTACTGAACCAAAGTATACCATCATTATAGATGATGGGAATTACATCGTTACACTTATAATTTTTATGATTGCAATATTCATTTTGGGGACTTTAACAACTTCGTTGAGAAAACAAATCGTTTCATCAGAAGATAATGCTAAAAAGATTGATTTGCTTTATCAAATAAGCAAAGAGTTATTATATGCAAATACAATCAATGATATTTTTAAGATTGAAATTAAACACCTTAAAGATAATCTAGGAAGAAAGATGTTATTCCAATTTCCTAATCAAAAATTAACTTATGGTGATAAAGACATTGAAATTGAGCATTTATCAAGAGAAATTAATTATGCCATTGACTATCAAGTAATATGTGGTAAAAATCAGAATAAGTATGCTGATTTAACGGTGATTATTTTTCCGATTATCAGTAAAAAAAATATGTCTGGTGTATTAATAGTGGATGCTTCTGAAAATGTATTGAATCGTCATGAAGTTGAATTTATTCAAACGACTCTCTTACAAATGCTCACAGCAATAGAACGTGAAAAAATTTCAGAAGAACAAGAAAATATTCGAGTGCAAATGGAGAAAGAACGACTGAAGAGTGTTCTTCTCCGTAGCATTTCTCATGATTTAAGAACTCCATTAACGACTTTACAAACTGGGACTTCATTTTTATATGATAGTTTTGAAAAAATTGATGAAAAGATGATGAGAAGTCTTTTACTTGATATTAACAATGAAACAAGTCGCCTTGCTGAGTTTGTTGAAAATGTATTAAATATGACTAAACTTCAAGCAAATCAACTCATATTACATCCATCGAATGAACTCATTGATGATATATTTAATGATTTATACCAAAGATTAATGAAACGACTTGGTGAACATCAATTGATATTTGAAGATCTAAATCAATTTGATACAGTTTATGCTGATATTCCATTGCTTATTCAAGTATTTACAAACTTAATTGATAACGCGTTACACCATACTTTTGAGGATTCAACAATTTATGTTTCTTATGAAAAAACGAAAACTGATGTAATCTTTAAAATTGAAGATAATGGTGGAGGGATTCAAAAAGAATATATTGATCATATTTTTGAAGATTTCGTCGTATTTGATTTTAAAAAAGGTGATACAAATCGTGGAATTGGCCTTGGTTTAAGTATTTGTAAGGCCATTGTTGAAGCACATGGTGGTAAAATAAAAGCAATCAATAACAATCAAAATGGCGCATCATTTATTTTTAATATTCCTTTGGTTGGAGGTAAGATGTCATGATATCTGAAAAGCATATTCTGATTATCGAAGATGACAAGGTCATTTTAAAATTTATGAAATTAGCTTTAGAAACTAATGGATATCAAGTCACTGGAACTGATCAAGGATCGATAGGTCTTAATATATTAATTAATCAAAATCCTGATCTTATATTATTAGATCTAGGCCTACCAGATATAGATGGAGTCCAAATCATTGAAGAAGTTCGAAAGGTGAAAACTACACCAATTATTGTCATTTCAGCGAGAGGTAGAGAAAATGATAAAGTTTTAGCACTTGATAGTGGTGCTAATGATTACATTACAAAACCTTTTAATATTGGTGAAGTTTTAGCGAGAGTTCGAGTTGCTTTAAGAAATCAAGAACAAACGATAGAAAACAAACAGTTCATATACAAAGATTTATTTATTGATAGTGACAAACGGATTGTTAAAGTTGCTGATCAAACATTACATCTAACTCCGATTGAATATAAATTACTTGAACTTTTGATTATTCATCAAGGAAAAGTTTTGACCCATAGTTTTATTCAACAAAAAATATGGGGTTATCAAACTCAAGATGATTATCAATCACTTCGAGTTTTTATGGCATCAATTCGTAAAAAAATCCATAGTACAAAAAAAGATTCTCAATATATCTTAACTGAAGTTGGTGTTGGTTATCGATTTATCGATGAATAAAAATAATTTAATTTAAAAGGATGGGACAGCGCATTGAAATTATGGAAAAATGGAACATTTTATACAATGTTAAATCCAAAAAGTCATGTAAATCAGGTAATGACACACGATGGAGTGATTATTGCAATCGATGAGGATGTAAAATTATATGAACCATTAGAAATGATTGACTTAAAGGGCGGTTTTGCATTCCCAGGATTTAATGATAATCACATGCATCTTTTGGGGTATGGCAAAAGTTTTTTTTGTTTAAATGTTCATATGAATCCATCTAAACACGAAGTATTAAATCAGATCAAACAGAACTTTCATAATGAGTTACTACGTGTTGTAGGATATCTCAATGTTGGGATTACAAAAGAAGATTTAGATTTAATATCGAAAGATCAAGTCATTATATTACGCCACAACGATTTTCATAGTTTTACAGTGAATTCATACGCTTTAAATCTTTTAGGAATTCATCATGAAACCGGCATGATGATTGAACTTGAGGCACAACCTTTTGAAAAATTATGGGCTCAAGAATCAGATGAAGCACTAAGATTAAAAACAAAAAAGAGTATTGAAACTCTACATCAATTTGGAATAACATCCATTGTTACCGATGATTTATCTTATTATAATAGCTATTTAGATACATTAAAAATTATAAATGACATGACGAGAGAAAATCCCTTGCGTGCTAATCTTTTAGTCCATCATCAAGTTTTAAATGATTATGTAAACGATTTATATCGTCAACATATGGATAATCCATACCTATCTTTTGGTTGGGTTAAAGTCTTTTATGATGGCACATTATCCTCAAAAACAGCTTATCTTATCGATTCTTACAAACATGAAAACCATCATGGATACTCGATGGGACAGGAAAACTTTGAGTTTATTTTAATTCAAGCTCGCAAAAATAATCTTGGTATTGCAGTGCATACCATTGGTGATCAAGCATTGAAAGAAGTCGTTGAATCATTCAAGAAATACCCACCTGAAAAAGGATTTTATGATCGGATTATTCATGCATCTTTAGCGAATGAAGAGATTATTAACATGATGAAATATATGCCAATTATCCTTGATATTCAATCGCAATTTATCTCAAGTGATCTACCGAGAGTTTTAGATCTATTTGATGATGTACCCATGATTTATCCATTAAAATCCTATATAGAACAGGGCATCGTGACGGTAGGTAGTTCAGATGCTCCAATTGAAATACCAAATCCATTACTTGGGATTGCAATTTCTGAATCGAGAGAAATTAATCATGTTATTTATCAAAAAGATGAAAGATTGTCACGTTATGAAAGTATAAAGCTCTATACAAAAGATGGAATTTTAAATCCAGAAGTGAAACGTGGACATATTGATGTTGGCTATTTGGCTGATTTTACCGTATTTGATAAAGATTTATTAAAATGTTCACATAAAGATCTTTTAGATGCAGAAGTCTATATGACCATTGTTGACGAAAAGATTGTCTATCAAAAATAAACCTTAGGAGAAATCATGAAAACAATCGCTGTCATATTATTTACTATCATCTTGATTTCTTTTTGGATGATACAATCTTTCGTCCTTAAATATCTTTATTCCAATCGCATTGAACAGGCGAAAAAACTGAGTTGGATTAGTTTAATTGTCATGTTGATTGGAACATATGCGGTTTTAGCTTTTATACCCAATTATTTAAATCAGGACTCTTTTTCATCTGATTTAAATGAGATTCAGAACGCAATCTTTATTGTTTATTTAGCGTTTATGCTTTTCTATCAATTTTTTGAATCTTATCGTTTGAGAAAGATCGATGGAAAAATTGGTATTGTTAGTTATATACCTTTTATATCAAGAGCCATCTCCATTCTTTTTATGTTAGGATATTTGGCAATTTATACTCTTCCTTAAATCACTTTTAAATCGGAATCATTCATGTTATGATAATAAAGACAAAGGAATCAAATTTAGAGGAGCATACCCATGAAAACAGACAATATTACCTTATCATTTCAACAAGGGTTTAAAGGAACTTTAGAATCACCAACATCTAAGATAAATATTGGTGACAACGAAAATGGAATCCAACCTTACCACATGCTTTATGGGGCATTAGGATCTTGTTTTTACGCGACTTTTTTAAGTGTATCTGAAAAAATGCGTTTGACTTTTTCGAAAGCAATCGTAGAAATTTCTGGAGAAAAAAGAGAGGAAACACCAGCAACACTGAAACATGTTAAAGTTGAACTTACGATCTATCAACCAAGCCATCCAGAAAAGTTGATTAAGGCAGCTCAAAATGGTGCGAAATTTTGTTCAATTTTTGAAACCATTAGTCAAGTCGCTGAAATGGAATTAGTTGTATTATTTAAAGAAGAAGTATGAACTATCACATGGCATTTAAAAATTATGTTCCATTAAATGAACAAGAATTAACAGATCAAAAGTTAATTCTTGATTTTATCGATACAAATTCAAATGCACTTGAACGGACGAATCTTGCAGCTCATGTGACATCTTCGGCATTTGTTGTCAATGAAAGTATGACAAAGATCCTATTTGCTTATCATAAAATCTATGATTCATGGGCTTGGGTAGGTGGTCATGCTGATGGGAATCCTGATTTACTTGAAGTAGCGATTAAAGAAGCAATGGAAGAAACAGGGATATCAAAAGTAACGCCTTATGATGATCACATATTTACGATTGACGTCATTCAAGTAATGAATCACATGAAGCATGGAAAGTATGTTCCTGATCATCTACATTTAAATGCTGCTTTTTTACTGATTGCAGATGAACATGATTCACTATCCATCAATCACGATGAAAATAGTGGTGTTGCTTGGTTTGATATCCATGATGTTTTCAATCATGTGAGTGAAAAAAGAATGATTAGTGTTTATAAAAAAGCATTTGATAAAATTGGGAATATTAAGTATCATCTAGATAATCATGAGCACTAAAAAAGAATATGTCGATTTTGTAATGGAAGTCATCGATGGTGTTGGGGTTATTCGATCTAAAAAAATGTTTGGTGAATACATGATTTATATCGATGAAAAACCAGCATTGCTTGTTTGTGATGATACTGTTTATGTCAAGATGGTTGATGAACTTTTTCAAGATTTTATCATGTGTGATCAAGGATTTCCTTATGAGGGAGCCAGGAAACATTATATTTTAGATATCGATGATCAAGAACAGACAAGATATCTCATTCAACTTTTACTACCTTATTTGAAAATACCAAAACGACGTCAAAAAAAATTCATAGATTGAATCTTTTATGCTTATATTTAAGACGTCTTGGTCTTTACAATAAAGCGCTTTCATACTATAATAGAAGTATGAGAAAACAACTTTATAATATCATCAACAACTTTTATAAATTGAGATAATATCAGCCAAAAAAGAGGTTGTTTTTTGTTTTTATAAAGCGCTATAAGGAGGGCACATGTTACCACATAATGAATTAACAAAATGGGTCGAAAAAATGGCGAAACTTTGCAAGCCAGACCATGTGTATTGGGTTGATGGATCCAATCAAGAAAATGAAAGTTTTTTCAATGAACTCGTCAGTCAACATAAAGCTTTAAAGTTAAATCCAAAGAAAAAGCCTGGATCCTATGCTTTTTTTAGTGATCCATCAGATGTCGCTCGAGTTGAAGAACGTACATTTATTGCATCAGTTTTAAAAGAAGATGCAGGTCCTACCAATAATTGGCGTGATCCTGTTGAGCTTAAAGAAACGATGTTAAAGCATTTTGAAGGATGCATGCGGGGAAGAACGATGTATGTGATTCCATTTATGATGGGACCGTTTGGATCACCTCTTTCTAAGATTGGGATTCAACTTACTGACAGTTTATATGTTGTCACAAATATGCGGATTATGACGCGTGTTGGGACCAAGGTATTAGAGGATTTAAAACAAGGTAAATCTTTTATTCCATGTCTTCATTCTGTGGGTTATCCTTTAACTGTAGGAATGGAAGATGTCGAATGGCCATCTGCACCGATTGAACATAAATTCATCTCCCATTTTCCAGAGGATAAAATGATTTGGTCTTATGGTTCAGGCTATGGTGGAAATGCACTATTAGGCAAAAAATGTTTAGCATTAAGAATTGCAACCGTCATTGCTCGTGAAGAGCATTGGATGGCGGAACACATGCTCATTTTAAAACTTACGAATCCAGAAGGTAAAGTGAAATATATCACAGGAGCTTTCCCATCAGCCTGTGGGAAAACAAATTTATCGATGTTAGTTCCTACTTTACCAGGGTGGAAAGTAGAAACAATTGGTGATGATATTGCATGGTTGTGGATTAAAGAAGATGGTAAACTTTATGCGATTAATCCTGAAGCTGGGTTCTTTGGTGTAGCAAAAGGAACATCTTATAAATCAAATCCTAATGCGATGAAAGCTATTCAAAAAAATACGATTTTTACGAATGTTGCCATTACGGATGACAACGATGTATGGTGGGAAGATATTGATGGAGAAGTACCAGAACATCTGATGGATTGGGAGAAAAAAGATTGGTATAAAGGACAAAATACGCCTGCGGCTCATCCTAATTCAAGATTTACTGTGGCAGCAAGCCAATCACCTGTCATCGCTCCTGAATGGGAAAACCCTGAGGGTGTACCCATTTCAGCCATATTAGTTGGAGGAAGAAGACCGAATACCATTCCACTTGTACATGAAAGCATGGGATGGAATCATGGTGTATTTATGGGTTCAATGATGGGCTCAGAGATTACTGCCGCAGCTATTTCAAATAAAATTGGAATGGTAAGAAGAGATCCTTTTGCAATGTTACCTTTTATTGGCTACCATGTAGGTGATTATTTACAACACTGGTTAGACATGGGACGTATCTCAAATTATGCTTTACTTCCAAGATTTTTCTATGTTAACTGGTTTAAAAAAGATGAAAACGGGAATTTTATGTGGCCAGGATTTGGTGAAAATTCACGTATTTTAAAATGGATTTTTGAACGTTGTGATGAAACAGTTCCAGCAGAATTAACACCCATTGGCTATGTTCCAAAAATCGAAACACTTGATTTAGAAGGTCTTGATTTACCAAGGGAAACCATGGAAAAACTTCTTGAAGTCGATGAAAATCTCTGGCGTCAAGAAACAAAATCAATCGCTTCATTTTATGAAACGATTGGTGATAAGTTGCCTCATGTCTTGAAAAATGAGCTGATTAAACTTAAACAACGACTCAAATATAATGAAGACGAGCCAACAAAGGCATCCATGCACCCATTGAATGAATCATGATTGGCCACTTTAAGAGTCCTTTAGGATGGATTGAATATGAGACGTCAGATGGATGTCTAGTAAGACTTTCTTTTGTTGAAGAACCTTCAAAAAAACAGATTTTAAATGATGCTGTTTTTGATAGTTTAAATGGCTATTTTCTAGGATATAAAAAATCATTCGAACTTGATGTTAAATTCGAAAAAGGGACAGATTTTCAAAAACAAGTTTGGATGGAATTGCTTAAGATTCCATATGGGCAAACTAAAAGTTATTTAGACATTGCGAAGCTGATTGGAAACCCAAAAGCTGTGAGAGCTGTTGGTCAAGCATGTAAAAAAAATTCCATTGGCATTGTCGTTCCTTGTCATCGTGTGATTGGCCAAGATCAAACGATGAAAGGTTATTCAGGAAAAGACTACATTCATTTAAAAATTTCATTACTTCAGCACGAAAATGCAATCATTAAGCCACGTTAAGCGTGGCTTTTTGTTTATTTCAAAAGAAAATTTAAATCTCCTTATAATAAATTATAAGAAAAAAACATCATTCAAAAGCATACTTTCTTTGTTAAAAAATCATGTATAATGAGGGTGAAAAATCAAGTTAATAAACTTGTTCATTCGAAATATGCATAATGGGAGATGCCTCAAGATGAGACATTTTACAATCAAATTAATCATTACTTTTATTCTCTCATTCGTGGTCTTTGCTTTGATCACGGTTTTTTCCTATACACAAATTTCGAAAAGTTTTATTGCGAACCAGGCGACTGTTCAACTCATAAAAACTGGGGACACCATTCAAAATCGAATTGATAACCAAATTGCTTTTGACTATGAGAATTTAAAGACGATGATTATCCAATTTGAAAATGAAGATTTGGATCCTGTTTTTCAGCTTAATCAAAATATTGAAAATATCTATGCCAATGGTATCAATTACGATAGTTTTGGAACATTTACGAATGATACAATTGAGATTAAAGGCATCACTTATAAATTCAGAGCATCCTATGATGAAGAGGATTATACCGAAAAAGTTCAGATTTTCACTTTTAACAATGCATTTGGCAGTGGGAATGAAGATAAAAAGTTAATGTTTCGAATTAATGATTATTTGGCAATTTTAAATTTAGATGACTATTTCAGCGGTATCAACGAAATTTCTAATTTGCCTTTTATATATGTCATCATGGATAAGGATAACTTTATTTATTATGATTCGATAGAAAATTCGAGTACAAGATTTTTATATGACTATCTACGTTCAGAAGGTGTTTCTGAAGCCGAAATTCAAGGGGTTATTGAAGATGTTTTAGCAAGAGAACCTTTTACGATTGAAAAACCTTTTTTAGGAACTGATTCATATTATACATTCACACCTATGAGTGAAGCCTATAGTTCAAAAGGATTTTTCTTGGTGACAATTTATGATGAAGAAGATGTCATTGGATCTTTATCACTCTTGTCATCAACACTCATCGCGATATTTTCTGCAATCTTCGTTGTTTACTCAGTGTCACTTTTCTTCTTATACAAGTTAGTGGAAAGAAAACTAAATGATATTGAAGATGCTAAGATTGCACATTATTATGCGAAACCTTATATTATGCGCATTAATAGAAATGGCAAAGTTAAAAGCATGAATCGAAGTTTATCTAATGCGCTAAAAGAAAACAATTATTATAAACACGTTGATAATTTTAAAGTTTCCGATCGATTTGAAAAAGATTCGATTTATCATATGATTGATACACAAAAAGCTTTTACCTTAATATTTGAAATTTCCGTGAAGAAAACATTGTATGTTCGATTTATTCCACTTAGAGTTTCTGGAGGGTTTGTTCTGATTGGTGAGGATATTACTAAAATTGAAGGCCCATTTGAACAATATCGAGAACTAGCACTATTTAGTAAGACAACCAATTTGCCGAATTTAAATAGTTTGAAATATGATTTACAAGAATTGTTTGATGATCCGATTGGATTTGATCAAAAAAATGCAATGGTTGCATTCGACATCGTATCATTTAATAAAATCAATTTACTTTTAGGAGAAAAAAGCGGGGATCGCTTCCTTTCCATTTTTTCAGAAATTGTTAAACAATCATTAGAAGGCTATCCTGCAAAACTATATAATACCCGGGCTGACCAGTTTGTTGTATTATTTAGAGGTATTGAGGCATACGATTGGACCATTAAATGGGTTGAAAAACTAAACAAAGAGTTAGATAAACCGATTACCATTGAACGAAGTTTCTTAAAAGTGGATATTAAAGCAGGCATATTTAACATGGAAAGTCAAAAGTATGAAATCTTCAATCCTGAAGTTTGTATTGAAAATGCGATGCTTGCATTAAATCATGCGAAAGAATCTGCAGTTCATGTGTATTTCACTTATGATGTAAGCTTGAGTTTGATAGCTTCAAGAGATCAAGGGATGGAACAAGATTTAGCAATTGCCATTCAAAAACGTGAGTTTTATTTAGTGATGCAACCACAGTATTCGAACCAAGAACACAAAATTATCGGATTTGAAGCTCTGGTGCGTTGGAACAATCCTAAATATAGAGGTGAATCTCCTCAAAAGTTCATTGAAATGGCAGAAGCTAATAACATGATTATTGACATTGGTCGTATTGTCATTGAAGAAACATGTAAGATTGCAAAAGAATTAGAACCTTATGGTGTTGATATTTCATTTAACGTATCACCAGTCCAACTATTACAAGCCGGCTTTGTGAATGAGGTGATTCGAATATTTGAAGAATATCAAGTTAAAAAAGGCATGGTCAGTATTGAAGTCACTGAAACATTCTTAATCTCATCATTCGAACTCGTTATTAACAAACTTAGATTACTTAGAAATTATGGATTTAATATTCACCTCGATGATTTTGGTTCAGGTTATTCATCTTTACAATATTTAAGAGACCTACCAGTTAATGCATTAAAGATTGATAAAGAGTTTATAAAAGATATCGAAAATGATCAGCACTCAAGAGCCATTGTCACCATGATTTCCAACTTAGCAAAAAGTATTGGTCTTGAAGTCATTGCTGAAGGGATTGAAAATGATCGGCAAAATCAATTAGTCATTAAGAGTGGTTGTAACATCATTCAAGGATATTACATTTCTAGACCAGTAGAAAAAGAAGAGGCACTAAATTTAATAAAGGCGTATAATATTGATAAGACGAAGACAGTTGAACAACCAAGAAGTACAAGAACTCGGGAGGTGAAACGATGAACTTTATCATTTATCAAGTCAGTGATCAATTTGGCATCATCCTTTCATTTTTGATGATGCTTGTGATGATGGCACTCATCTATTTCCTTGCACGTTCATTCTTTAGAGAACAAACGCGCTTACGTAATGAACACGCATTATCAATTGAAGGTGTTTTAAGTAAAACAGAAATTCATTCAATTATTACATCACATATCTCAAAAGCTGGTAAAGATGGTTCGTTTAGCTTAGTGCATATTGATTTAGATAAATTTACTGAATTTATTAATGCATTTGGACAAGATGAGGCTGAAAAGATATTAGAACGTCTCGTTAAAAATATCGAAATTGTGCTACCTAAGGGTGTTAAACTATCCAGATTGCAAAATGATGAATTCTTAGTGTTTCTCACTATGGATTACGATCGAACTGAAGCACTAGAACTAGCAGGTAAAGTAAAGCATGCGATTACAAGACCTATTCGTTTATATGGAGATACCGAAGTTAATTTGACCGCATCGATTGCGATTGCATTCTATCCTGTTCATGGTGAAACGTTAAAAGATTTATTAAATTCCTTACAAATCGCAACTTATATCACGAAGAAGAATGGTGGCGATGCAGTTCGTATCTATTCGGATGAAATGAGTGAACAAGGTGGCGAACACGTTGAATACTATTATCAAATCAAACATGCGATTCAGCATAAAGAGTTTACCCTTTATTATCACCCGATAATCAATGTTGAGGATAATGATTTATTTGGTGTTGAAGCACTCATTCGGTGGAATCACCCAGAACACGGCATTTTACCCCCTTATAAATTTCTGCCAATCATGGAACAATCTGGAGACATTAAATGGATTGGTATGTGGGGATTAGAAACGATTATTAAAACTTATCAAGAATTAAAACAAGAATTTCCCAAAAAAGAAATCATCTTCACGATGAATTTAAGTCCAAAACAACTGATGTATGAAGATCTAGTGAATGATTTCCAAAAGTTATTAAAGAAATATCGAATGAATGCAGAAAGTATTGTTTTAGAAATTATCGAATATGCAGTATTTGATAAACCAGATGTCATGAGCAAGAATTTAACTGCACTCAAGAAACTTGGATTTCAGTTAGCCATTGATGGATTTGGATTAGATTATCAAACATTAAGTCAAGTCGATAATCTAGAAATTGATATCATTAAACTTGATAATGAATTTCTAAAGGATCAAGAAGCTTACATGAAGAGCAAATTTGCAAATTTACTCATTGATTTTGCTGAAAGAAACCATTATAAAGTCATTTGTGAAGCGATTGAAAATGAAGAAATGCTTGAAGCAGCAAAACTGTATAAGATAAAATACATGCAAGGTTATTATTATACGAAACCAATATCTGCAGAAACACTCAAAGGATACATCGGAACTGAGAGTTGGAAGCACATTTGAGTGAGAAAATAATCAAAAAAAAGGAAAAATTTTAAATTTTAACCGCTTGATAAAGACTATAAGTCGATAAAAAGCATAAAAAGTTAAAAATTAAGCATAAAATGTTGACACAATTTTTAAGTTGATGTATGATTAAGATGTAAAAAAATAGAATTAACAAATGTAAAAGGCAAAACTAGGGGAACCTAGCGACGCAAAACTACAGGGCCTAAAAAGGGTAGCCAGTT
>DITP01000050.1 GCA_002422135.1 Acholeplasmataceae bacterium UBA6181 | reverse complement strand
TATTTGATAAGCTTGACGATGATAATTATTACAGAGCATTTGCGCTCGTTGAAAGGAGCAAATAAACATGCTAATTAAAGATATATTTAATAAACCCATCGATCGTAATATCCAAGGTGTAGTTACCATTGGTAATGAAAAAGATGCTCAACGACTTCAAGAACTAGATGAATATGTTTGCACGAAAGAAATAACTAATGCTTTCAGGACTTTTTTTAAGCGTTATCGCACCTCGATTCAAACTCCAACTGAAAAAATGGGTGTTTGGATTACTGGTTTCTTTGGAAGTGGTAAATCGCATTTTATTAAAATACTTGGATACATACTAGAAAACAGAGAAATATCTGGCAAATTTGCAGTACACTACTTTGATGACAAAATTCTTGACTCAATCGTATTAGCTGATATCAAAGCAAGTGCTCAAACTAAAAACAAGGTTGTTCTATTCAATATTGATTCAAAAGCTAAATCTGACTCAAAATCAAAGTCACAAGCCATCATGGATATTATGCTTAGAGCTTTTAATGAAGCTATAGGTTTGTGTGCGACAACACCTTGGGTCGCTGATTTAGAAAGAGAATTAATCACAGACGATATATATGATAGCTTTAAAAATAAATTTAAAGAGATATCGAAAAAAGATTGGCATGTGGGTCGTAATCAAGCACTACTAAATAGAGATAGTATTATCAATTCACTCATAAATGTAAAAGGAATCACTGCAGAAAGCGCAAGAAAATATGTAGATGATCAAACAATTAATTTCACAAAGACAACAGAAGGATTCGCTAAAATTGTAAATGATTATTGCCAAAAGAACGATACCAGAGTTGTATTCTTAATGGATGAAGTTGGACAATTTATTGGTTCTAATGGCGAGTTGATGCTAAACCTTCAAACCTGTGTGGAAGATTTAGGTAAATACTGTCACGGTAAAGCATGGGTTGTTGTTACATCGCAACAAGAGTTAAAAGCTATGATCGATAGTAATGCAAGCCAAAAAAATGACTTTTCAAAAATACAAGGACGATTTGATACAAGATTATTACTTAGCGGATCGAATGCTGACGAAGTTATTAAAAAGAGAATCCTTGATAAAAAGTCAACTGCAATCACCCCACTTGAATCAATTTATGATACTTATAAAAGCAAACTCAATAATTTAATTATATTCCCTGCAAAACCAACATGGTCTGGATATAAAGATTCAAATGAATTTAAAGATGTATATCCATTTGTATCTTATCAATTTGAACTGTTGCAAAAAGTGTTTGAATCCATTCGTGAGCATGGAATGAGTGAAGGTAAGCACCTTTCACAAAACGAACGCTCTCTTTTAAGTGCTTTTCAAGAATCTGCAAAGAAATATCAAGCCCATGAAACAGGAATGTTGGTACCATTTGATAGCTTTTATTCAACTATTGATCAGTTTATTGACTATGATGTCAAGACTGTTTTTAGCAATGCTCAAAAACGCCCTACACTGGATGAGTTTGATATTCGATTATTACGCGTATTGTTCATGATTAAGCATGTCAAAGAAATGCCTGCAACCATCGATCGTTTAGCTACATTAATGGTTGAATCGGTTAATGAAGATAAATTAGCATTAAAAGACAAGATTAGTAAATCACTCAAAAACCTTGAAGATGAAACATTAATTCAAAAAAATGGGGATGAATATGATTTCTTAACTAATGAAGAACAAAGTGTTAATCGCCAAATTACTAACACAAGTTTCAGTGAAGGTGACGTCATTCGCACAGTTAGTTCAATAATCTACGAATCAGTATTAGATAGTAATAAGTTCCGTTATAAATCAAGATATGATTTTGCATTGAATCGGTTTGTAGATAATGACAGTAAAGGTTCATTTAATCCGGATAATATAACAATAAAAGTTGTTACAAACTATAACGATTCCGATCTATCTGATGAAACCGGATTTTTAACTGAATCCATGAAAGTTAATGGCATCATAATCGATTTAAGAGAAGGTTCATATATCGAAGAATTGATACGAGCAAGTAAAATTGACACCTTTAAACGAAACAACAGTGCGACGATGAGCTCGACATTAGCAGAAATTATGGATAAAAAAACACGCGAAGCATCAGAAAGAAGAAAACGTGCTGAAAATGACATACGACTACGCTTAAGAACAGCTCCTATTTACGCAAATTCCAGTCGACTGAATATTAAAGAAAAAGATGGCAAAGATCGAATTAATGAAGCGGTAGAATTACAAGTTCAATCTAGATATTATAAACTTGGACTAGTAACATTCTTTTATGATACTGCAAATACAATCTTATCTTCGATAAATGAAAATATCGGAGCATTAGCCGGAAAGATAGAAGATGATGCAAACTATGAAGCGTATAAAGAAATCATCGAGAAACTAAAAACAGACAAGATGTATCACCGAAGAACCACAGTGAAACAGCTCATTGAATATTGTGCAAAAGCTCCTTTTGGATGGAGAGACACCGATACAAGAGGAATTATTGCAAGTTTATGGAAGTATAACCTGATCAAAATCGCTATCCACGATAGCATTGTTGCACTCAATAATGCTAATTTTAAGTATGACATCGCTAGGGGTAATTCACTCGACACCATGGTTGTAACTGTCCAAGAAAAAATTGATGAAACGATTTTAAACGAAGTAAAGAAAGCTATGAAAGAAGCTTTTGATGAAACCTATAGTATTGAAGAAGAATCACTAAAAACAAGTGTATTAGATTTCTTTAACTCGAAAAAGAAAATTTTAGGTGATATCAACACAAAATTCGGACCGTCGTCTTATCCAGGAAGTTCACTTGTCAAAGAAATATTTGCATTATTTGAAAAAATCGTATCATCAAATGATCCTAATACAACTTTTAATCTCATTATTGATAAAAAGCAGAATCTAATTGACTATGCAGTACAGTTAGAACGTATTGAGTCATTTTATCGAAACAACAGTGCGCAAAAAAAGAATTATGATGAAGCAAAAGAAATTTGTGATTGGTACACTCAAAATCAACTATTTGGTGATTTGTCTAGTTTAGGTGAGGTTGTTGAAAGCATTAATGCAATCCTTAAAATGCAAATTCCTTTTGATAAAATGAGTGAGCTTGCCAGCTTAGTTTTTAAAGCAAAAAGCATCCAAGATCAAATTCATAAAGAAAAACTAGATTCCATCATAAAGACTCTTAATAAGGATTTACAAGAAATTACACATGAAGCTGAGGAAGCGCTCATAATAGATTTAAAACCTGAACAGAAAAATGAAATATCATCGACTTTTGATGAAATTAAGAGTAAATATTCTACTTGGTTTATCAGTCTCAATGACAATCAGAATAATATTGACGCTTATGTGTCTGCCAGCAACCGTGAAGTAAAAGGATTCAAGAGTTTTATTTATGAGATTATTCATCGACAACAAGGATCAACTGGTGGAACTACACAAGGACCAGAACGTGTTGTAAAAAGAGTCAAAGTGGCAAACTTCATTCCTGTAGCAAATAAGAAAGTTACAAATAAGGCTGATATCGATAAAGTAGTTAACGAGATCAAGGAAAAACTCATACAGGCTCTAGATGATGCTGATGAACTGAATTTGGAATAGGGGGGTTCAAATGGATAAGAAAGCACTGCAAAATTTTGCATTATTTGCAAAAGATAGTCTTGAGACACAAATAAAAGTATCTCTAAAGTTAATAGGAATACACTCAGACAAGGATATAAAGAAAGCTTATATTCAAGGTGATTTTACAATCATCGAAGGTGATTCAAAAACATATCCATCCGATTTGAAAGTAAAAAGAGATCATATATTGGAATTAATTAAAACAGATGGATATGCTTATACGATTGAACAGTTCGCATATACGTGGTTCAATCGATTAATTGCTCTAAGATTTATGGAAGTTCATGATTATTTACCACACGGATTTAAAGTGTTTCCAAAAGGTACTGGATCCATTGAACCAGAAATTTTAGGCAAATTAACTTTAGTAGAAAAAGAACTAAACATAGATATTGAACTTTGTCGTCAATTTAAAGAAAAAGCGCAAATTGAAGAACTATATCGCTACGTCTTGTTTCAGCAATGTAACGCACTAAGCGGTTTTTTACCCATGCTTTTCTCCAAGGAATACGCTTATCTTGAATTAATGTTGCCATCTACATTATTAAAAGGAACAACAGTCATTACTGAACTTATCAAGATAGATGAATCTAATTTTTTGGATGATATTGAAGTAATTGGTTGGTTATACCAATTTTATGTATCCAGTGATCGAGAAGAGTTTAGAAAAGCTAAGGTAGTAAATAAAGACTTGATTCCAACACTAACACAAATATTTACTCCTGATTGGATTGTTAGATATATGACGGAAAACTCATTGGGGCGTTTATGGTTGGAGAGTTATCCTGATTCTAGCGTGAAAAAAGAGTTCAAGTATTATGTAGAAGATGCAGAACAAACTGAAGAAGTAAAAAAACAGATTGAATCAATTCGATATAAAAATGTGGACCCAATAGACATCAAAGTGATAGAACCATGCTCGGGAAGTGGTCACATTTTAGTCTATGCATTTGATGTTCTCATGCTAATGTATGAAGAAAAAGGGTATTCTAAAAACGATATACCTAAACTTATCCTTGATAATAACCTTTTTGGATTAGATGTGGATAAGAGAGCTTCTCAACTTGCATCTTTCTCATTAATCATGAAAGCAAGAAGCATTGATTCAAGATTTTTTCAACCTAATAGAATATCGTATCCAAAGGTTTTCGAAATTAAAGATTCGAAAATGCTCATATCAATGGATTATAAAAAGAAACTCATAGACTTAAATAACAATGACTGGAAAAAAGACGAACATTTGAGCGATGATGAGCTCAAAGTTGTTGATTACGTCATTGAAACATTTGTCGATGGTAAAGTGATTGGATCTTTATTGAAAGTTAAGAGAGATAATTACATCCCCTTAATTAGCAAAATGAACCATCTTCACAAGGTTACAATTAGAGGCATTTTTAATGGTGAATTTGTCGAGTATGGATTGAAGAGAATAGTTCAGTTATTGAGATTAGCAGAAGTCATGTCGAAAAAATATGATGTCATGATTACAAATCCACCATACATGGGTGTATCAAAACTCGATAATGGAGTTAAAGATTATTTGACTTCAAATTATCCCAATAGTAAATCTGATATGGCTACTATGTTCATGGAGTCCAACTATGTAATTACAAATGGGTTTCGATCTTTAATTAACCCTGACTCATGGATGTTTTTATCGAGTTATGAAAAAACTAGAACTCTAATTTTAAGCACAAAAACGATTATAAATATGATTCATATTGGTCTTGGAGGACTAGACGCAACAGTACAAACAACAGCATTTGTTATTCGAAATACATATTCAAAATTTAAAAGTATATATTATAGACTTTCTGATAGCACCAACAGTACAACAAAGAATTCTATTTTTGTTGTTGAAAAAAATAAGACTGATTCCGATTTTCGATTTATTTCAGAAAGTGATTTGTTTCTAAAAATCCCAAGTTCTCCAATAGCATATTGGAAAAGCATAAAGTTTTTATCTATATTTAAAAATAGGACTTTATCAGAAATCGCAGACTCAAAACCAGGAATGTCAACTACGAATAATGACAAATTCATTAGATTTTGGTATGAAGTTAGCCTTGAAAAAGTTAAATTTGATGCAACTTCTCAAGCTGATGCAAATAAAAGTAAAAAGAAATGGTTTCCATATAACAAGGGGGGGGAGTTTCGAAGATGGTATGGTAACAATGATTATGTAGTAAATTGGGAAAACAACGGCTGCGAACTCAAAGAGTATACAAAAGGCGCGTCAGGAGGAAGAATGGTCAGTTTAGACTATTTCTTTAGAGAATGTTTGACTTGGTCAATGATCACTACTGGAACGATTGCATTTAGGTATAAAGAACCTGGCTCGATTCTTAGCAATGCAGGTCCTAGTGTATATAGCACTAACCACTTGAAGTATTTATTGGGATTATGTAATTCTAGTGTTATTACTGAAGCTCTGAAACTATTAGCACCAACATTGAACTGCTCCTCAGGTGTTATAGCTGCTGTTCCTGTAATTATTTCAAATGAAGAGTTGATAACGGAATTAGTTAATAGAAATATTGAAATATCTAAAAACGATTGGGATGATTATGAAATTTCATGGAATTTTTCTAAACATCCTCTTTTGAAAATGAATATATGCAATAAAGAATATAGTTATAAATTGGTTGACATATTCAATAATTGGAAGGATATATGTCAGTCTAGGTTTTCTAGATTAAAATCTAATGAAGAGCAGATTAATAAACAATTTATTGAGATGTATAATCTTTCTAGCGAAATTAATCATAAAATCGATGATAAATTTGTTTCGGTTAATCTTGCAAATAAAAAAAGCGATATTCAGTCATTGATTTCTTATTTAGTAGGAGCATCTATGGGAAGATATTCGCTTGTTCAAGATTTTGTGATTCATACCAGCACAAAACTTGATTATACTAAATATGGTGACTACTATGTTGATGCAGATGGAATAATCCCTTTGCAAAATACATTAGGTTCTGATTATTCACTCACTCACAGAGTTCTAAATCTGATAAAGCACATATACGGAGTATCAAGTTATAAAGAAAATATTGAATTTATTGCACAGGCACTAGGTAAAAATAATAATGAAACAGCAGAAGAAACAATAAATTATTTCATCAATTTAGAGTTTTATCCTTACCATATAAAAACGTATCAAAAGCGACCAATATACTGGATGCTGTCTAGTGGGAAATATAAAGCATTTCAGTGCTTACTCTATATTCATCGATACAACGAAGATACACTTGCAAAAATTAATAGTAAATACTTATTACCTGAGTCTGCGAGATTAAAATACGAGTTGAATGAAATTATTAATCATTTGCTCAAAGCAGATGATAAAACAAGACGAATTCTTGAAAAAGAAAAAGTAGTCCTAGAAAACAAGTACAATGAAATTATTGAGTATGGTCAGGTTCTAGATCATATGGCAAACCGATATATTTCAATCGATTTAGATGATGGTGTTAAAGTGAACTATGAAAAGTTCCAGGGCATTGAAATTGTAACAGATAGTGGAACGAGAATAAAGAAAGATCTACTTGTACCAATCAAATAGACTTTCGTGTTGATTCAGATAAAGACAGGAGTGATGATTATGGCCAGTATTGATTATAAAGAAGCAAAAAAAGAACTTAATAAAATGTTCCTTGAGGATGATTTTAGCAGAAAGATTATCTTCTGGTATGATGAACCAAGAAATTTTTATGATGACGTCATAAATGATGATTTTGAGAATGCAAAGGTATTGATTTATGACAAAAATGCATTTGAAATCAAACATATTATAGAAAAACAGGATTTACAAAGTAATTTTTTGGTTTATTTACCATGTGCTAAACCTAGAGATATTGATAACTGGCTAATTGATATACTCCTTTATAGTAGTGAATACTATGCAGATACAGTTGCACTGACAATGAGAAGATTAAATATCAGTGATTCTAATTTACGCAATGTTATTGAGCGACATTCAAAGTTTTTTGATAGCGAACAACGAATTAATAAACTTAACTCTTTGGTAATTATCAAAAATAATATGAATGAAGAAGAACTGAAAAACGGTATGATAGCTGTTTTGGTTAAGTCAAAATATACTTCGATTGACTCCATACTACGAGAGCTTGTTTTTGATTTTGAGATACAAGAAAAGTATCAAGAAATTTTGAAATATGGATTTGAAGAGTATCTTTGGGATAAGATTTCAGAATATACTAATTATTCTGGGCAACAAGATGTTAATGCACTTATTAAAAAGTTTATGATGACCTCAATTAATAGAAGTACACATTTCACAAATCTATCTGCTTTTTATACTCAGTTTATCATTGATGAAACTAAGGAAAAAGGTAGTGAAGATGCTGAAATATTTGTTAATTCTATTAAGTCCGATTCTAGGTATAGTGAATTACAGTTAGCCATATCAAACGAACTTCGTATCGATGAACTCCTGAAAACAAGAGGCATCGATGATTTCAATTCGTGTGATGTACTTGAAAACTTTGACAAGCGTATAGTTGAATCGATTTCTGAAAGCTTGCATTCGGGTAGTCTTGATTATGATTTCTTCGAAAGAATCATCGAAAATAGAGTGAACTCTATATGGTATTTACAGTACAAAGAACATTATTCTTTCCTACTTAGCGTGATTGGATTTCACAGAGCAATTGACTCCCTTGTAATTAAAAATGGTTCAAGTGAGGACTTAATTAAAGAGTATGTCGATGACTTATCAATGATTGACTATTTTTATCGCAAAACGATATCGACATTTAAGATTTTAGATTTAAATTCGGAAATAGTAAGTGAAATTGTTACAAAAGTGGATAACATTTATGAAGTCAAATATTTATCTAAATTAGGTGATCAATTCACAAACTCGTTAAAAAATAAAAACAACTGGGAGTTTCCTGGGTTTTTAACAACTCGTGAATTCTACATGCATGTGCAAAAAAACCAGGCAAAAAAAATGTTTGTCATTATTTCAGATGCAATGCGATATGAAATAGGATATGAATTGCTTGAGATGATTAAAACCGATCCTATTTTGAAAGGTAACGCTAAGTTATCTCCTATGATATCATCCATTCCGAGTGAAACTAGATTTGGCATGGCTTCATTACTTCCTAATCGAGACATAACTTATAAGGATAAGACGTTGTTTGTCAACGGAATATCATCAGTTGGGACCGACAATCGAGATAAAATTCTAAAAACAAAAAATAGTTCATTTGCAGCGATTCAATTTGAAACCATAGATGCTATGAACAGAAATGAACTAAGACAATATATGCAAGATAAATCCCTAGTATACATTTATCATAATGTCATTGATAATGCAGGTGAGAACAACGAGAATAAAGTATTTGATGTCGTAAATGAAGCACTTAATGAAATCCTAAAACTTGTAAGAAATCTTTACAATACGCTTCAAATCGCTAACTACTACATCACTGCAGATCATGGATTTGTTTATAGAAGACGTACGGTTGATGAGTCTCAAAAATATAGTGATATCGTTGGTCTTAAGCCAATTGAAGCTTCAAAGCGATATTTAATTACAAACGATGAAATGGATATACCCTATACACTATCATTCGGTTTAGACTATTTAGGATCTAATACACAAAGAGTCATTGTGCCATACAGTTATGATTTCTTTAAAACACCAGGTGGTGGAATTCAATTTATTCATGGAGGGACAAGTCTTCATGAGATTGTAGTCCCACTTATTCATATCTCTGAATTGCGTTCAGACCGACAAAAAGAAGCATTTGGTCCTGTTGGAATCCGAATTAAGAGTGTACAACGAAAAGTGAAAGAAAGAAGCTTTAACCTTGAGTTTGAGCAGTATGAAAAAGTAGAAGACAAGAAAAGAGAACGTAATATTTTAGTATACTTTGAAGATGAACAAGGAGAAAAAGTCTCTGGTGAGTATCGATTTATTGCAAACTCGAGTTCAGACGATCTTTCACAAAGAATCACCAAGATTCGTTTTTCACTAAAAAATATTGATTTTGATCGAAATAAGAGATACTTCTTAATTGTGAAAGATTCCGATAAAGATGAAGTTATTGAAAAAGAACAGTTCGTTATAGATATTTTAGGCTTTAAGC
>DITP01000065.1:7285-13487 GCA_002422135.1 Acholeplasmataceae bacterium UBA6181 | reverse complement strand
ATAAAATAAAAAACAACTTAACGT
The DNA here is from genome assembly GCA_002422135.1 of Acholeplasmataceae bacterium UBA6181. GTDB lineage: Bacteria > Bacillota_I > Bacilli_A > Acholeplasmatales > Acholeplasmataceae > UBA6181. The sequence continues at coordinate 13,463 of DITP01000065.1, read as the reverse complement.
TGTTTCTTATCCAATATTATTGTGTTTTTTTAAAACTGAATTAACATAAGACTCATCAATGGGTATTTTGACTATATCCGATTCATAATTTTTCAAACGAATCATTAATAATTGGTCAATTTGTTTACCATAAGATTGAATTAAACCGATTCGATATAAGTTTAATTGTAGTGTAACATATGATAAATGAACTTGACTCGTCCGTTTGAAGTCAATTAGTGCTGTTTGATTACCGATGGATGCAAGCAAATCAAATCTACCGGCACATATGACTTTACCTTGATGTTCGATAATAACCATCGTTTCAGTCAGTTCTTTTTTAAAGCCAATTTTTGATTTTATATTTAAATAATTTGTAAATTCAGGACTATAACTCAAAGCACCGTTGAGTTCAAATTCTTCTATTTCCTTATGTAGATTTGTACCCCTCAAAGCAGCTATTTTAAGTATACTGTCATCGATTCCTTGGTACATGAAAGGATGTTCTAGTTTACAGATTTCAGATACACTTTTCATCTTAACTCCATCAACATAATAGGTGTGTTCAATAGGTTCAAATATAACATGATGGCCATTAATATTTTCTTTAATCACAGGAGAAGTAGATTCTTGTGTCATAATGTTTCAATTAAATACTTTGCCATTTTAGCAGCAGCCAATGCTGGATCAATGATTGGCTTAATAATGTTAATTTTAGGATCAATTTGGATGATTTTTTTATGGAGTTGTTTTTCAAAATAACCACCCGAATTACCCAAACTTCCAACAATCACCAGTGTCTTTTCTTTGAGTCTCAAATTAGCATATACAGCACGTACCGCAAGTGTAAGTTCATCAGTTGCAAGATCCACGATTTCTTTAGCATAGATGTTGCCTATGTTTGCGTGTTTTGTAACAAGTGGTGATAGATTTGCAATCCAGGTGCGATCTAAATAGCGTTCATTTATAATTTGAACAAAGTCATTCGCTTTAATTAATCCAATTTGACTAGCAATATCTTTAGAGAACTCGTCATGTTGCAATCTGCCATCAAAAGTTTTGATAACATGTCTTAATGCACGCATACCTAAGTCATAACTCGAACCGAAGTCTCCTTCTTTATAACCCCATCCACCAGCTTTATGTGTGTTACCAAAAGTATCTTTACCATAGGCTACCATACCAGTGCCACAAATAAGTGTCATTCCCTCATCAAAACAAAGACCAGAATATAATGCGTTTTCCATGTCATTTCGTGCACGAATGTATGTAATTTCAGTCACACCATTTAAACGCTTAAGCAATGATGTTACATGAAGAAAATCATCTTCACTAACAATTCCACCAAGTCCACAGAAGATACTATCAAATGATGCCTGAGGATTCACATCATAAAAAGGAGTTAATGCATCAAAAAAACTATTTAGTGTGTCTTCTTGAGATACAGTATCTATACTCGATGGACCAGAAAAACCCTCAAAAATGATGTGATCTTGATTATCGATAACAACAACTTTTGTTTTTGTTCCACCACCATCAATACCTAAATAATATGACATGAGATACACCTCTTTAATAAGTCTAGTTTACCATAACAATAACGTAAATTTTGTTTTAAGTCAACTAAAGAAGATGATTAATGTATTGTAAATGTATTAAACAAGTGATACAATTGAGTAAAATGGTCATGGGGGCGAGACTGTGAAAATAGATTTAACTGATAAACAACCGTTTTATATGCAAGTCAGACAAGCATTAAAAACAAAAATCGAGAGCAATGAGTGGCAAGAAGGTGATCTCATTCCAAGCGAAAAAGAACTTTCAGAAAGCTTTAATGTTAGTCGAGTTACAATTAGAAAAGCCATCTCACAATTGGTTGCTGAAAAATATCTAACAAGGCGTGCAGGATACGGGACAACTGTTCTCAGAAATACCTCAACCTTATCAAGCTTTACACTCATTCAAAGTTTCACGAATGAGATGAATGAGATGGGATTAGCTGCAGACACATTAGATGCACATCTGAAGTTAATTCAAGCAGATCAAAAGCTAGCTGACATTTTTAGAATTAAACAAGGAGATCCACTTTATAACCTTCAGCGCGTACGTGGACCAAAATCTCCGATTTTATATTCAGACACTTATTTGTTACCTATCATTGAAATACCAAACACTGATGCCTTCCTATATGGATCATTATATAAGTATTTAGCATCCAAAAATATATATTTTAATATGTTTGAAGAATTCGTGAGTGCCCAAATTGCACCGAAAATGATTCGGAACATGTTGCAAATTTATGATGATAGTCCTCAACTCATTCGAAAGCGTTATTCTTACGATCAATCAAACCAATTGATTGAATATACAATTACCTATTATAATGCTAATAATTATGAGTATCGCACACGCATCTTTTACCGCAGATAATTCCTGCGGTTTTTTATTTTTAAAATATAATGTATTGAAAATGAATAAATGTATTGTAAATGTATTATTTTTGATGTATAATCTAACTATGAAAAATAAGAAAACGCTTGCAAAGGGGTTTACCTCATGAAGTATTTCAAATTAATAGGTATTCTGTTGAGTGTCTTTTTACTTATTGGTTGTCAACCGAAAGAAACTCCAGAAGAAGAAATTATCATTCCATCATGTGGTGACCAGTTTACGATGACACTTGGTGAAAAAATACCTTTTGCAAGTATGTCTATTCCTTATTCAGAAGTGATGGGTAATCAAGATAATTTTATCAATTACTGCAAACCCATCGATTTGAATTCTATTTATTTTACTGATTCATTGATTAGAACACATCAAATAATCTTAAATTTTGATGCTACTTATCCAGTTAATATATTATCAATCACTCAGACACTTGATACCGTTTCAATCGATAGCATATCCATTGAAGTTTCATACAATGGTCTTAACTATACAAGACTTTTTAATCAGTATGAATTAAATGAAGAATTGACCGAAATCGACTTTGGAGGCTCTATGGCAAAATCAATTAAACTGATTTTTTCAGCTGATGATCATAAAAAGGGTATTCAAGATATACGTGCAACACTAGCTGATGGCATTATTATTAAAGAAGATCAAGCATGGACTGACACGTTTCTAAGATATTACGGTTGGACTGGTGCAGATGGCATTTTCACTTTCAACCTATCGGATGGAAATGAAATGATTGGTGCTAATAAAAATACTGTAGGTTTTATATTTTCAGATACATTTATTGGTGAAGTCTATGAAAACAATAAACTCAGAAAATCTTCCTTGATGATTAATAATTCTTTAGGTTATATGGACACAAATCTTCCTTTTGATCAAGCATTTACATTCGATTGGCGTCTCACAGATGACAAGCCGGATTCCCCATTTAAACCTAATGCGTATATTGGTCAGCAAGCGAGAAACATACTTGATGGTGATGGGTTAACAGTTTCACAATCAATAGATGCAACTTTGAATAACTCAAACGAAGGCATTAGCTACTTAACAAACCAAATTCCTGAATCAATCACCATTGATCTAAAAAACATTCAAAACATCAAAGATTTATTTATTTGGAATTACAATGCGAACCCGAATTATGGAACAAAAAAATTTAACCTTTATACCAGTAACGATAATCTATCATACACATTAGTTAATCAATACACGATGAATCAAGCATCTGGTTCAATTGAAGAACCTTACACACTACATCTTGAACTCAATCAATTAAGTTCGAGATACTTAAAAATTGAATTGGTTGAATCTTATGATTCATCATATGTCGGATTAGGTAAATTGATGATTTTTAATGATGAAGGACAATTTTTATTTGGTCAAGCATCTTCTAATTCTAATGTTACAGAATTACACCCAAATGAAATTTCTTCTAGATTATGGCTCCAAGATGGAGTTGTGCTTAATAACAGCCTCTACATTTTCCCAATTTTAGTCAAGGATGAAGCTGATTTATTTAAAGTGCACAATGTTGGTCTAATTAAAGCTCCAATAAAAACCGATGAAACAATTGATTATGAAAATGCAACATATTTAAATACTCCACTTCAATACCAAACTGAAGATGGTGGCATAGTCTATTTTGGGGCAGGTATTTTAAACAATATATCAAAAGATGGTTATATCTATATTTATGGATATAAAGATATTAAAGATTTACCGATTCAAAGAAGTCTTGTTATCGGTAGATTTAGACCTGAAGATATTGAGAACTTTAACCAATGGACATTCTTTAATGGTGAAACCTTTACACATGATATGAATACAGTAGCCCCACTTAAGGACAAAGTTTCGACGGAGTTATCGGTGACTTATATTAATGAAGGTATTTTTGCTGGCAAATATATGTTGGTCGTTATGGAAAATACCAATTCAGGTGTGATTAGTTTTGCTTTATCAGATACACCATATGGACCATTTGGTGACTATCAAAAGATTTATGAAACGACTGAACATACTTACTTAAGAAGTGCATTTTCTTATAATGCTAAAATGCATCCAGCTTTGTCTAAACCTGGTGAATATTTAATCTCATACAATGTCAATACTTCACAAGTTGGTGCATTAAGTGATGCTAGAATATATTATCCTCGTTTCATTAGAATGATTGAAGTCAAAAAATAAGAAGGAGCTAATTTATGAAAAAGGGCGATTTAATTAAAGTACTTGAACTCAAAAAAGGAATTAACACTGTATCACTTGATCGAATTTATCCACTGGAAGCACTAAAATCAAAAAATCTTAATATTGTGACATATATGATTGATGATGAAGTGATGAAAGATGGCGTCAGTTATGCAAATAAACTGATGATTGATGCTAAAAATGCTGAAAATGTTGAACTTAAAGTTGGGGCTGGTTATTTGGTTGAAACAGATGATGAATTAACTAATCAGTTCATCTCATATCATGCATGGTCAGGTGGCGATGGCATCTACTCATTCAATTTAACGAATGGTCTTGATGGTTTTGATCAAAAAGAAGAAGTAAAGACATTATTTTTCTTTGGAGATACATTTGTTGGGACATCAGATGAAAAGACCCATCAAAGATATCAGCCACACCTCATGCCAAATAATAGTTTTGGGATTCACGAACACGGAAAAACAAATTTCTTAGTGAATTGGCAAGAAGATGGATCAGTATCAGGATTTTATAAAGTGGATCCAAGGTTCGACTTATCTGGAACTGTTCCATCGAATATCACATATTATGATCGTAAAGAAAAAAATGCAGGATTTGTTTCAGGTATTAACCCTAAATCACTAGAAATTGTTTTTGATCTTCATGTTGAACGTTTTGTAAGTCACATGGATGTCTATAATTATTTCAGTGAAGAATCTGATTTATTATCAAAACGCGGCATAAAACATGTCTCAATTTATGGTTCTCTAGATGGCAAACATTATGAACATATTAAAGATACAAAACTTGGCATGGCTAAATCTAAAGATGATAAAGAAAAAATAAGTATTGATCAAAGTTATCGATTCTTTAAATGGATTATCCCAACTGAAAAAGGGATTGGGAATCACAATGATGAACATTTTAAAGAAGGTATGTATGGATTGAATCTTGTAAAGTTCTATCATGGTTCCCAACAATACCGCGATTTATATACGACATCAAACTCAGTATTATTAAGAGATTATGAGCATTCATGGATATGGCTTCAAGATGGTGCCATCATTGGTGAGTACCTCTACACATTACCTATGGTGATTAATAGCGATTTAAATCAACCTGAGGGATTACAATTTTGTGTTAAAAACGTTTCCTTATATAAGAGCAAAATCGTTAATGGCATGCCTGATTATGAAAATGCAACAATGAAATTAGCACCACTTCTTGTTGATTCTAAAGATTCACAATGGTTATTCGGTGCAGCAATGACAGCAAATACGCTCCAAGCCGGCGCAAAAGACCCAGATGGATTTATTTATATTTATGGATATAAAACAACCATGGGATTGCGTGAACTAGTGGTTGCAAGAGTGAAAGAAGATCGTTTTGAGTTTTTTGATGATTGGCGTTTCTTTAATGGCAAAGATTGGGTGACTAACATTTTTGACTCAAAAGGGTTATTAGAACATATCTCATGTGAAATGAGTGTTTCACAACTTCTAGATGGTCAGCATAAGGGCAAATATATCGCTATTTTTACATATGATACGAATACCCC
>DITP01000065.1:0-7162 GCA_002422135.1 Acholeplasmataceae bacterium UBA6181 | reverse complement strand
ATTCGATTTAAAGACACAACAAAGTAAAGGGGTGAAGTGATGACGGAACCGATTAAAAAGCCGATTCTCAATAAAAAGCAAAAAGATTTAATCAAAAAAATCCTATTACATGTCGTTTTACTCATCTTTAGTTTTGGATTTATATTTCCATTCTTGTGGATGTTATTCACTGCGTTAAAAACTCCTCAAGAATTATTACAAGGAACTGAGGCATTCTTTCCTAAAACGCCGCAATGGTCAAACTTCTTAACAGCAATTCAATCGATTCCATTCTTTCTATACTTAAAAAATAGTTTGATTGTTGTTATCTTCGTCATGGCAGGAACACTTATATCAGCAACTACTGCCGCTTATGCATTCGCTAAACTTAACTGGAAAGGCAGAGATAAGTGGTTTGTTGTAATGTTAGCATCCATGATGATTCCGATCCAAGTCATCTTAATCCCAACATACATTATGTATGCTCAAATTGGATGGTTAGGGACTCGATTACCTTTAATTGTTCCAGCTTTTTTCGGTGGTGGGTCAGCATTTTACATTTTCTTACTTAGACAATTTTTTAAAGGTATTCCTAAGGAGTTATCGGAATCGGCAATTATCGATGGCGCAAATCATTTCCAAATTTTTATAAAGATTATGTTGCCTCTTTGTAAACCAGCAATTATTACGGTTGCACTCTTTACATTCATGGGAACATGGAATGATTATTTCGGACCTTTAATTTTCTTAAGTAATCCTGAACATTGGACACTTGCTTTAGGACTTAGAGCATTCCAGCAACAATTTGGTGGCCGCTTTGACTTAATGATGGCCGCTGCCATACTCATTATGTTACCAACTTTAGTATTATTCTTTTTCACACAAAAGAGTTTTATTGAAGGTATTACATTTACAGGTATAAAAGGATAAGGAGGAATAAAATGAAAAAATTATTATTCGTATTGATGCTGATTATTAGTTTAACAACACTTGCCGCATGTGATGGTGGTAGTGAAGCAGGCGATAAAATTGAAATTGAATTTTGGCATATGTCACCTGTTGGATCGTCATCGTTCTCAGGAATGAAAGGTATTATTAGTGATTTTAATGAGAGCCAAGACAAATATTTTGTAAAAGGCACTGGATTCTCATTTTGGGATTATTGGGACAAAATCAATGTTGCAATTTCATCTAGAACAGCTCCAGATTTAGGACTATCAACAATAGATGATGTAGAGGCTCGTGCTAAATCTGGCGCATTATACAACATCTCTGAATTAATGGAAGCTGATCAAGGTGAAAATAAAATCGATTTATCTGAATTTAGACAAAGTCAACTTGATTTTGCAACCTATCAAGGTAATTTACATGCGATGCCATTTTCTGCAACAACTAGAGTTTTATACTACAACTTAGATATGTTTGCAGAAAAAGGATTAACCGAAGCAGATGTTCCAACAACTTGGGATGAACTTCATACCATTGCAAAACTATTTGACGAAGAAGATAGTAATGGAAGACTCACTCGTCTAGGGTTTGAACCGACCTATGGGAATGCAACTTATCACGGTTGGTTATGGCAAAAAGGTTTGGATTTCTTTGATGAAAATCAAATGCCTACTCTAAACACACCAGAACATATCGAAGTTTTAGAATGGATTATGAATTTTAATAGTGATATCAAAAGATCAGAACTTACTGCGTTTGGTGAAGGAAACCAAACACTAGGTATCAATCCATTTGCATCTGAAAGAGTTGCGATGATTGTTGAAGTTGACGGATTATATCAAATCATTAAAGACGCTGGCGCAACTTTTAATTACGGAGTGGCACCTATTCCAATTCCAGAAGGTGGAACACGAGTAAATTGGGGTTCTGGATTCTCAATTGAAATGTATGATAACGGCAAAAATGAAACAGAAGAACGTGATGGCACTTATGAATTCTTAAAATACATGCTGTCTAAGGACATCCAAAAGAGATTAGCTGAAGTTAATGGTTGGATTATGAGTCATATAAGTGCCATGGAAGAATATGTTGAAGGCAATGAAATTTTAGAAAAACTACTTGCTGAAGTCGATTATGCGATGGATAAACAATATATTCCTTATGCACCATCTTGGCATGGAAATGATTGGCAACCTTATTACAATCAAGCATTAGCTGGAACATTAACTGCTAGTGAAGCTTTGGAAGCGGCAAGACGAAATTATTTACAGAAAAAAGAAAACTACGACGCAGTTAACTAAGAAAGAGGTGTCCCAATGGCAAAGCAAACCTCAATTAAAAAATTAAAGAAACATGAAAACCTCGCGGGATATTTATTTGCTTCTCCGTGGCTTTTAGGTTTGATAGTATTAGGAATGTTTCCCATATTAGCATCACTTTACATTAGTTTTACAACATATGACATGATTGCTGCACCTCGATTCATTGGATTTGAAAATTACCGCATTTTATTTACAAATGATAGTCTATTTTGGAAAAGTTTGGGAAACACGTTGTACCATGTCGTGATTGCTATCCCACTGGGTATTGTTGTAGGTGTTTCACTTGCATTATTACTTAATAATAAAATAAAAGGTATGAGCATATATCGAACTTTATTCTATTTACCTAATGTTGTAAGTATTGTTGCAATGTCACTCTTGTGGTTATGGTTGTTTCAACCGAGTTTTGGAATTATTAATCAATTCTTAGCACCTATTTATAATTTATTAGATATGGAACCATTAAGGTGGCATTTAGCCGAAAGTTCTGCAAAGATGACTCTCATTATTATGGGATTATGGACAGCTGGAGGAACGATGGTTATTTATCTTGCACAGATGCAAGATATTCCCACGACGCTCTACGAATCTGCCGAGATGGATGGAGCAAATTGGTTAAAAAAGACTATCTATATTACATTGCCACTCATGACACCTTCGATATTCTTCAATTTTATAATGAGTATCATTGGTGGGTTTCAAGTTTTTACCATCGCATACATCATGACCAGTGGTGGACCTTCAAGATCAACTTATTACTATGCTTACTATATGTTTGATAAGATGATGATTGATAAATCGATGGGTATGGCATCAGCAATGGCATGGATATTACTTGTCATCGTGCTGGTGATTACAATGATTGCTTTACGACTAAATAAATATGTTGTTTATTTAGGCGATGAAGAATAAAAAAAATAAAAAGGGAGATTAATAGTATGAAAAAAGGTTTAATGTTGTTTGTATTATTTGTATTTGCACTCACATTATCTGCTTGTTGGCCAGGTGAAATCACCGTGGAAACAACTTTTAATGCGGATGGATCAGGAACTCGTTATATTATCGTTGATGTGATGGATGATACTTTGTCATCAACACCAATTATTAACCCTGATGATCCAAATCAAACCGAAGGTAAAGGTGCCGTTTTAAATGATAAGCACCTCACAGGTGGTGTATTAGCAATTCAAACATGGTTAGAAGAAAATGCTCCAGACTTTATTACAGTTCATGAAGCACAAGTTGTTGACACATATCATCGTATCTTTACAATGAGTTTTGATTTTGATGATTTTGATGATTTCTTAGAAAAATACGAAACACTAGTTAATTTATCACCAAATCTATCTTGGGATGATTTTGATGCAGCTGAACTTCCACAACTAGAAACTACTGGTGGATTTAAGAAGACTTTAACATTCACTGAATCTAAAGCAATCGTTCAAGCATCACTTGACTGGGCAGTAGATGGCATTTATAATTCTATTTATGATGCAGCTGATCTTACTGGATTTGTTACAAAAGATGATATCTCTGTATTAGCAAGTTATAAAGCAACCATCAATGAAGGCGTTTATGAAGAACTTAGACATTACGACGCCACTGTTGAAGAAGGAAATGCTCAAGGCGATTTAGGTAAAATTATTAATGTTGAAAGTGATGAATTTGAAGTGACTGGTTCATTTACTAACACTGGATTAATCGTAATTATCATTGTTGCTGCTGCTGTAGTCATCGGTGGTGGATTCTTCGTTGTAACTAAAGTATTAAAAAAATAAAAGAAATAGGAAAGTAGTCACACTATGAAAGAGCTATTTAGACAAACTACTGATATCATATTTGTAAACTTATTATGGATTCTAGTTAGCTTTTTAGGGTTATTAATCACGCTTGGTGCATCAACCACAGCGATGTTTCGTGTGACGTCACAAATCTTAAAAAAGAACGAACCAACCAATGTGCTTAATTTATTCTTGCAAAGTTTTAAAGAAAACTTTTGGATTAGCACATTGGTTTGGGTTGTCCTTTTAGTATTTGCAGCCCCCTTGTTTTATATGTACCATTATGCATTGAATCGGGAGGCGTTTATTTTGTTGTTGATAGCAATTGTTGGCGCTTATCAATTACTCATAGTATCTTTATATGTTTTTCCAATAATTGCAACATTTAAAACACATAATTTTTATCAACTCATGAAAAATTCAATCATTATTGCCAATACAAATCTATGGACAAACTTTAAAGTACTCGGAAGCTTAGCCTTTTTAGTCTTATTGATTTTTGTTGTTCATGAAAGTCTTATATTAATTGGTGTTGGTTTTTATGGTGTTTTGGTAAGCTTTCACCTTAAAAAAGTGTTTCACCCTTATTTAGTTCAATTAGGGGACTATAGTGAAGAGGAAGGTAATGAAAATGCCATATTTAAATTTTAAATCTGAATATAATCGTATACCCATCATTCAAATTAAAAATGATGATCTTCATGTTTATGAAGGTACTCAGGCGATTATTCATGAATTAAGTAAAGTCAAATCTGGAGTCATTGTTTTTGAGACTTATCCAGGCATTGATCTAAAGGTTCTTAAAGAAGATATTATCAATTTACTTAATCCGCATAAAATAATTAACATAGAAGACTATGCAAAATCTGAAATTGAAATCAACCAAATGCTCGATAAAAATATAACAGAAGATCGTGTTTTTGGACTTATATCGCATCACGTGATTGAAGATTTTTATCAAATGGAAAAAATTGTTGATTTGAATCAAGCAGTAAAAAATTCACGAGATTTAACGGTCGTTTATGGATTTGGAGCAAGCTTAATTCAAGGTAGAACACTCATTTATGTATCTTTAACACGTTGGGAAATTCAATTAAGATATCGAGCTGGTGCATCCAACTTTAAAATGCATAATCCGAATGAAGATATCTTAAGAAAATACAAACGTGGATATTTTATTGAATGGAGAGTTGCTGATCGTATTAAGAATCAAATCGTTGATCAACTTGATTATATGATTGATTACAATTTACTTGAAAAACCTATCATGTTACCTAAAAGATTATATATTGAAGCCATCGAAAACGTCGTTCACCGTCCATTTAGAATGGTTCCATATTTTGATCCAGGTGTTTGGGGTGGACAATGGATGAAAGAAGTTTGTAACCTAGATCCTACAAAATCGAACTATGCTTGGTCATTTGATGGTGTGCCTGAAGAAAATAGCATTAAACTTGGCTTCAAAGATAAAATATTTGAAATCCCGGCCAATGATGTTGTTCAATTGAGACCTCGTGAACTCATGGGAGATCGTGTCCATGGACGTTTTGGAAAGCATTTCCCCATTCGGTTTGACTTGCTTGATACAATGGGTGGAGGCAATTTATCCTTACAAGTTCACCCATTAACAGAATATATTTATGATAAATTTGGAATGCCATTTACACAAGATGAATCATATTACATTTTAGATGCCGAAAAAGATGGGGTTGTTTATTTGGGGTTTAAAGATAATATAAATAAAGAAGAATTCATTAATGATTTGAAAAAATCGGAGCTAGGTGATTTTGATTTTCCTGCTACAAAATATGTCAACACTTTTCCAGCTAAAAAACACGATCATTTTTTAATCCCAGCAGGAACAATTCACTGTTCAGGGCGAAATACGATTGTTTTAGAAATCAGTGCAACCTCTTATATTTTCACCTTCAAATTATGGGATTGGGGTAGAATAGGATTGGATGGTAGACCAAGACCAGTTCATCTTGATCATGGATTTAGGTCACTTCAGTATGATAGAACGACATCTTATGTAAAGCGAGAACTCATCAATCATATCCATAGATTAAATGAACATGAAGAAATCACTGGCTTACATCCTAGAGAATTTTTAGAAACAAGACGCTTCACATTTACAGATTCAATTGAAGTTGAAACAAAAGGTTCAGTCAATATGGCGAATCTTGTTGATGGGAAAAAAGCAATAATTGAAGCGATTGATGGATCATTCGAACCTTATGAGATTCATTATGCAGAAACATTTATTATTCCTGCAACGATAGAAAAATTTAGAATGAGATGCCTAGATCATCAATGTATGATGATTAAAGCGCACGTGAGATAAACATATGGAATATATCATTGTTATATTAATTCTACTCATCCCAATCTCAGGATACTTTCTATATAAATATGGTAAGAAAGCTGGTGCTGACTGGCTTTTAAACTTACTTTTTAAGAGCGGATTTGATGCTAAAGTCGCTGGTTTTAAAAAACAAAATAGTTTTGTAAAAAAAGGTGGTATTGTTTTTGTTGGAGATTCTATTACCCAAGATTACAATGTGTATGAATATTTTCCTGAATACAAAGTCTATAACAGAGGCATAGGTGGAGATACAACAGAAGGTCTACTTAAAAGACTTGATGAATCCATTTTTGAGCTTGAACCCAAAACGATTGTTTTACTCATGGGGACCAATGATTTTGGTGTATTGAACGCAAATCCAGAGGATATATATCTTCGGATGAAAGAGATTATTGGCAAAATTCAAAATCGATTAATCGATACTAAAACTATATTAATTTCAATTTACCCGGTTAATCCGAAATTGGATCCAACAAGTGTTGGATCACGTAATAATTCAAACATAAAAAAACTTAATAGTTTATATCAAACTATTCAAGGTATTCAGTATGTTGATTTATATAATCTATTAATAGATGAAGAAGGTAATCTAAAAAAAGAATATTCAGTTGAAGGATTACATATCAATCAAAATGGTTATGAAATCATTACGAATGAAATAAAAAAATATTTGTAAGTCTGAGGAGAAAAATCCTATGTCAGATATATTATTTTTACATCCTATTTTTAAAGAACGCATATGGGGTGGGAATAAATTGAATCAATTT